>CACJYR010000006.1 GCA_902597675.1 uncultured Pelagibacteraceae bacterium
AAACATTTGATAACTTTGAGCCCTTTTTAATTTGAGAGCCCAACATGAATTCGCTAATTTTTTGTGGTCTTTTTCCTTGTCTTTGAATTTCGAGAATCTTAATAGATTGGTTTTTATTACATGCTACTTCCAGCTGATTTGAAATTATTTCTCCGACTTGACCTATGCCATTACCAATTTCGGCTTTCAAAATTTTATATCTTTCGCCATTAAAACTAAAAGAAGCACCTGGGGAGGGAAATAATCCATTTATTTTTCCAATTATTTTGGAGGCATCATCGTCCCAATCAATCCGTGACTCCTCCTTATCAATTTTTTTTGCATAAGTAGCTTTTGAATGATCCTGATCTATAAACTTCGCCTTATCTTCAAGTATATCATCCACATTATCTAAAATTTTTTCAGCAGCTAAAGCGGATAGTTTTTCTGAAATTTCTTGAGCATTATGGTTTGGATCTATTTTGATTTTATAAATATTACTAACTGGTCCGCTATCCAATTCTTTTTTGATCTTCATAATACTTATGCCCGTTTCAGAATCTAAATTCATAATTGATCTCTGGATTGGCGCTGCGCCTCGCCAACTTGGAAGAATTGAGGCGTGAATATTCACAAAACCTTTTTTAGTTAAGTTTAAAAAATTTTCAGGAATTATTTGTCCATATGCACACACTATTGCAAGATCGGCATTTAATTCTTTTAAAAATTCATACTCCTCATGATTATCTCTAAGTGTCTTGGGTGTTCTATAATCTATATTTAAAGTTTCAGATATACCCTGAATTGGACTTTTGTTAATTTTTTGTCCTCTATGAGATTTTTGAGGTGGTTGAGTAAAAACCACAGAAATATTATAACCATTTTGATATAGAGATTTTAAGATAGGAACACAAAATATTGGTGTACCCATAAAGATAATCTTATTTGCCATCTTTAAACTACTATTCTGTCTGGATTTTTTTTAATTTTTGAAATTTTTTTTATAATAAAATCTTTCTTTAATTTTGATAAATGGTCAATAATTAATTTTCCATCTAAATGATTTATTTCATGTTGAATACAAGTAGATAAAAGCCCATCACATTTAAGATTTTTCTTCTCTCCCTTTTCATCAATATATTCCACCTCACAAATTTTTGGTCTCTCGATTTCAATAAAAGTTTCAGGTATTGATAGACAGCCCTCTTCGTATACCGATGTCTCTTTGCTTAAGTTTTTTAAAACAGGATTGATTAATGCAATTGGTTTATTTTCTTCATCCTTATTTGAAACGTCAACAACTAAAACTCTTTTTAGTATACCTACCTGAACTGCAGCAAGACCAATTCCCTTGGAGTGGTACATTGTTTCAAATAAGTCTTCAATTAATTTTTTTTCATTAATTCCAACTTTTTCAATTGGATCAGAAATTTTTTTTAATATTTCATCTGGAACAGTAACAATTTCTTTAAGCATAATAAATAATTAAACTAATTTTTAAACTTTTAAAGGAAGAACTTTAAGCAATATCTTATTTCTTATCCAATCAATATTAAGCTTATTGAGAGCTGTGATTATAAAATAAATTGTATCTTCATCTATTCTGTCAATTTCATCTTGTCCAATCACTTCAGCAATTCTCAAAAGTGCTAAACCAGCTTCACTATTATTAATCATAATTTGTATATCTGTAGGGATTTCATTTTCATCAATTTGATACAAATCATCGTATTTTTCAGAAATTTCAATTCCATCATATCTTAACGATTCTAAAAATATAACATCTTTTTTAGATAGAAAATATTTTTTATTTTTTTTTATCTTTTTTAAAAAATTATTTATGTCTTTAGAGATTTTGGAACTAGCATAATCACCATTAAAGTAATTAATTAGTTTTGATTGATGCATTATATCATTATTAAACTTAATTTTTTTATCTTCATCCTTTTCAATTTGAATATTTGTATAATAAAAACTCGTTAAATTATCTGGTATATCCACTGGATTTATTTTCTCGAGAAAGATTTTCAATTCTAAATCAAACGCTTTGTCTAAATCATCATTTTTAAAGGAATTTTTTAATACTCTTAATAACTTTAATTTTTCTACCATTTCTGACTCGAGTAAAATTTTCTGATAAATAAGAGCCCTACCTTCAATTTTGGAGAGTTTTTTATATTCATTTTGAGCATTGAGAAGTTGATTAAAATTAAATTGGAATCTTTTATATAAATTAAATAATTCTTTTTCTGGATAATTTTTATCATGAACAGCTTTTTCTATAGTTCCTATTTTCTCAATTTCTGAAACATTAATTTGTTTAAATGAACTTAATAAATTTGCAGATGAAAGATATTTCCAAATTATTTTTTTAGTTTTATCGTTAGGTTCGAAATTAAAATTAGGATTTGTTTGATGGGCTAAGTAAAAATCAAATATTGATTTTTCAGATACTGAATCATCAATTTTTTTTGTGTATTTTAGTAAATAATTTATTTTTTTTTCAAAATATTCATCTTTAAAACCTGTTTCTTTTTTTAAATCTAAAATTAATTGAGCTTCCTCTCTTTTATTATTTTTAATCAAACAATAGATGTTAAATTTGGATAAATACTCATCTGTAATTAATTCATTATTTTTTGAAAATACACTGCAAGCTTTATCAATTTTTGAATTAGAGAGATATTCATCCACAAGATATTTTGTGAGTTCTGGATGTAAATTGATTATTTGATTTTGAATTAAATATTCTTCGATTAAATCAAGGTTTGAGTTTTTTATTAACCAATCTGACTTCAATTTTAGAAATTTGTTATCTGATATATTTTTTTTGGGACTATGAGCATTAATTAAGAGTGAAGTATTAATGATTTCAATTGCATCATTAGAAAGATCCATCTTATTTAGTTTTGTAAGCAAATTTTCTAATTGGTCTCCATCTGAATTAGTCCACATGTCTACATTAAGACCAAAGTCTTCAGGATCATATAATCCGATTATTTTAATTTCTGTTGTATCAAGCTTTTCATCAAGATTAATAATTGATTTTTGATTTTGATTTTGCATTCCAAATACACTTGGCTCGATACTCTCTTGTAATATATTTTCCCCATTTGAAATTTCTGAATTGTTTGTTATATTTTTTTCTTCAATTTCTTTTTTATCTATATTCCAAATATCAACTGGTTTTTCTTCTGCACTAGCGATAGAAGTGAAAAATAAAAAAAACAAAATTAAAAAATTTTTTTTATTTAACAATTTTAAAATTTTCATTAGGAATAGTTTTATCTATATCTTTTTTAGGAGCTGGAAAATCAATCTTGTTCAGTAAAAAAATAATTAAAAAAAAGACAAGCAAAAGTAAAACTAATTTAGTTACAATACCCACAATACTTCGGCTTGAACTTGTTTTTTTTATAAATTGCATATACTTTTAACTAATTTCAAATTAAGACATATTTGTGGTTTTTCAATAAAGAAAATTATGAAATCTGATAGAAATATTGTTTTTTTAGGTATGATGGGATCTGGTAAAACATCTATCGGATTTTTAGTTTCAAAAAAACTAAAATTAGATTTTTATGATGTTGACCATTACATAGAAAATAAGCTTAAAATGAAAATTTCAAATATATTCAAAAACAAAGGTGAAAAATTTTTCAGAGAATACGAGGAAAAAATTACTTTAGAACTCATGAAAATTAAAGGAATAGTAGTGTCTCTGGGTGGTGGTGCTTTTTTAAATAAAAATATAAGAAACGAGATTTTAAAGAACCACATATCTTTTTGGCTGAAAACCAAGGATGATATTTTAATCCAAAGAATAAGAAAAAGTGCTAAAAGACCACTAGCTTATAATGTTTCTAATAGTGATCTACAAAATATGATAAAAAATCGTAATAAATATTATGCAAAAGCGCAAAATAAAATTGATTGTCACAACAAAACTAAAAAAGAAATTGTAGATAAAATTTTAAATATTATATGAAACCAATTAAATTGATTATAAAGACTAATTCTGAAAAATATCCAATATTCATTGGAAAAAATCTTATTACAAAAATATCAAGTTTGATGGTCAATAATTCCATTAAATCAAAAAAATGTTTATTGGTAGTTGACAGAAAAGTTCCTAAAAAATTTATTTCTGAAATAAAAAAAAAACTACAAAATAAAAAAATATTTTCATTCAATTTTAATGCTAACGAAAAAAATAAGAACCAAATTACTATTAATTCAATCTTAGAAATTTTACTTAATAAAAATTTTTCTAGAGAAGATAGTTTATTAGCAATAGGTGGAGGTATAACTGGAGACGTTGGTGGTTTTGCTGCAAGTTTATTTAAGAGAGGATTGCATTTTGTAAATATTCCCACAACTCTTTTGGCTCAAGTAGACTCATCGATTGGTGGCAAAACAGGAGTAAATTCTAAATATGGAAAAAATCTCATTGGTAGCTTCTATCAACCAAAATTAGTCATAAGTGATATAGATACCTTAAAAACACTCAATAAAAGAGAAATTGTTTGCGGGTACGGTGAAATTTTAAAACACTCTATAATCTCTAGAAAGAAATTCTTTAAATATTTGGATCAGAATTTTAATGATATTATCAAACTTAAATCTCCTTATATAGAAAAAGCAATATTTGAGAGTTGTAAAATTAAAAAAGATGTAGTCGAAAAAGATGAAAAAGAGAGCAACTTAAGAAAAAAGTTAAATTTTGGTCACACTTTTGGTCATTCATTTGAAGCTTCATTGGGATATTCTAAAAGATTAAATCATGGTGAAGCTGTTATTTTAGGAATGATGGTGGCTTTAAAATTTAGTAATAAGAATAAATTCCTAAATATTAATGATTATAAATTGATTTCTGATCATTACAAAAATTCAAAATTACCCTCAGATATTAAAAAATATTTCAAAAGTAAAGATCTTGTTAAAATTATTAAATTTATGAAAACTGATAAAAAAAATAATTCTGATAAAATAAAGTTGGTATTATTAAAAAAAATGGGCCAAACAATTTTAAATCAAGAATACTCAGTAAAAAACCTTATTGGATTCTTAAAAAATGAGTTAATTGATTAAAATTTGAATAGAATGAATATATTTATTTAATTCTTCATTTAAAATTTTGTAAATTTTTTTATCACTATCAATTCTTTTCATTTGCTTAAGTTCCTTTGAAACCAAAGAAATTTTGAGATGAAATTTACCTGCCTGGTTTCCGGTATGATTTTTATGAAGAAAAGATTTATCTTCAATTAATATACTTTCCAAAGCAATTTGAGTTTGTAACTTTTTTTTTACGATTGCAATTAAATCATTTATATTCATAAGTATAATTATATTATCATGAAAAATATTTGCGACTGGAATAATTGTAAAGAAATTGGTGAATATAAAGCGCCTGTTGAAAAGGATAATAGTAAAAAATATAGGATGTTATGTTTAGAACACGTAAAAGAATTTAATAAAAATTGGAATTATTTTTCTGGTATGAATGATGATCAAGTAATTAATTTTTTAAAGTCAGATATGATTTGGCATAAACCTACTCAAAGTTTTAGTTCTTCTGATAATTTTTTTAAAGTTTTATGGAATGACACCTTAAGAGATGAAATGGATAGTGATAAATTTAAAAGTGAATTCAATCATATGCGTCAATTTAAATTTGATCATAAAGATATTAAAGCCTTTGGTATATTGGGAGTTTCCGTAGGTTTAAAATGGCAAAAAGTTCAAGAAAAATTCAAAATACTTGTCAAAAAATTTCACCCTGATATGAATGCCGGAAACAAAAAATATGAAGAAAAACTAAAGTTAATTACTTTAGCTTACACGCAATTAAAAAATACATATAGGAAAAAAATTGACACCTAATCTAAACATTCAGCCAGATATTAAAATTTCATTAAAACAATCATTTGGGATTGATTCTGAGATGGAAGTAAACGCATTCTCCGAAAAAAGTGAGTATGTTCCAGAAATAGATAAGAATTATAAATTTGATAGAGATACTACTCTTGCAATTGTCTCTGGATTTGCACACAACAAAAGAGTTCTAGTGCAAGGTTATCATGGTACAGGAAAATCTACACATATAGAACAAATTGCTGCTAGATTAAATTGGCCCTGTATTAGAGTAAACTTAGATAGCCATATCAGCAGAATAGATCTAATTGGAAAAGATGCTATCGTTCTTAAAGAAGGAAAACAAGTTACACAATTTAATGAGGGTATTTTACCATGGTCAATTCAAAATCCAGTAGCTTTAGTTTTTGATGAGTATGACGCTGGAAGACCTGATGTAATGTTTGTCATTCAAAGAGTTCTTGAAGCGGAAGGTAACTTTACCCTCTTAGACAAAAATAAGGTTATAAAGCAAAATAAATTTTTTAGATTATTTGCTACATCAAATACAGTCGGTTTAGGAGATACCACTGGACTTTATCATGGAACACAACAAATCAATCAAGGTCAAATGGATAGATGGAATATTGTAACAACACTTAATTACCTTAGTCTAGATAAAGAAATGGATATTATATTAGCGAAAAACAAATCTTTAAATAATCCCAAAGGAAAAGAAAAAGTTTCGAATATGATAAAAGTTGCATCCTTAACTCGGAAAGGATTTATAGCTGGCGACATAAGTACTGTAATGAGTCCGAGAACTGTATTACATTGGGCTGAAAATGCAGAAATTTTTAAAGATGTAGGTTACGCATTTAGAGTCACTTTTCTAAATAAATGTGATGAAATTGAAAAAAATACAATTGCTGAATACTATCAAAGATGTTTCGGAGAAGAACTACCTGAGTCACTCGCAAATATCCAAATTTAAATGAAAAATAACAAGGCTGAAAACTTAAGAGAAAAACTTAAGCAAGCTTTAACTTCAACAGCTAGAGT
Source organism: uncultured Pelagibacteraceae bacterium (assembly GCA_902597675.1). GTDB lineage: Bacteria > Pseudomonadota > Alphaproteobacteria > Pelagibacterales > Pelagibacteraceae > Pelagibacter. The sequence goes on from CACJYR010000006.1 coordinate 6,898, forward strand.
GATTTCTGATGATATTCATCTAAAAACTATTGATGAAAAAAACAAAAAAGATTTAAATTTTGTTGATATTGAAAATCTTAACTCGAAAGGAGATTTCATTAAAGCTAGAGCAGAGTCCGACTCATCTGCTTTAAAAAAAAAGTTTTCAAATGATGAGATTTATAAAAAGAATTTACCTTTAAATTCCTCATATAAGACTCTTTATTCTATCGCAGAAAAAGTAAGATATGAATGCCTGGGCTCAAAAATGTTAAAAGGTATAGCAAAAAATCTTAAAGAAAATTATGATCAAATAATCCAATTAAAAAGAAAAGACCAATTAAATTCAAAAGAAGATGTTCCTGTGGTTGAAGCCTTTGAATTGTATATGTTAAAAAAATTTTTAAACGTTAAGCTAAATACATTAAACAATAATATGTTAAATTTTTGGGAAAAAGACTTCGATAAAGTAATGAACAAACACATCGAATTTTTAAAAGAAAACTTAGAATATCAAAATGAATATTCCTCAAAGTTTTCAGAAATATTACAAGAAATGGATATTTTTAAAAATGAGGACAATCAAGAAACCAGGGAAGAAAACCAAGATGATGGTCAAAATAATCCTTCTAATGATGACCAAGACAATAATTCAGACGACTCTAGAGATGAAAATGACAATGAAGAGACTGAAGCGAGCTTAGACTCTGAATATGACATAGATGAATACAAACTTGATGAGCAACTAATTGATAGTGAATCTGACCAAAAAAATAACGAACAAGTTATTCAAAAAAAATCAATTAATGATTTAAATACAGACTATAAGATCTTTACAATCCAGTTTGATGAAATAACAAAAGCAGAAAATTTAGAAAATTCTGATGAAGCTTCAAAATTAAGAAAAACTTTAGATCAACAATTAATAGGTTTTCAAGATGTCATTACCAAACTTGCAAACAAACTTCAAAGACAACTGCTGGCAAAACAAAATAGAGCCTGGGAGTTTGATTTAGAAGAAGGGTTATTAGATAGTTCAAAATTACCAAGAATAATAATGGACCCTTATAATTCATTATCTTTTAAAAAAGAAAAAGATTTAGATTTTAAAGACACTGTCGTTACTCTTTTAATAGATAATTCAGGATCTATGAGAGGGAGACCAATTACAATTGCTGCGATTTGCGCTGATATTTTATCAAGAACCTTGGAAAGATGTTCTGTCAAAGTTGAAATATTAGGTTTTACAACTAAAAATTGGAAAGGTGGGAAGAGTAGAGAGTTTTGGAATAAAGAGGGTAAACCAAAAACACCAGGTAGATTAAATGATTTAAGACACATAATTTATAAAGGAGCTGATACTCATTGGCGACAATGTAAAAATAATCTTGGTTTAATGTTAAAAGAAGGATTATTAAAAGAAAATATTGATGGAGAAGCAATTTCTTGGGCATTTAATCGATTAAAAAAAAGAAAAGAAGAAAGAAAAATATTAATGGTAATTTCTGATGGTGCACCAGTTGATGACTCAACTCTGTCAGTCAATTCAGGAGACTTTCTTGAAAAACATTTAAAAAAAATTGTGAAATTTATTGAAGAAAAAACTGAAACTGAAATTTTAGCGATTGGAATAGGCCATGATGTATCAAGATACTACAATCGAGCGATAAAGATTACAGATGTCAATGAATTGGGGGATGTCATGATTTCTCAATTGAGTGAACTTTTTAAAAATAAAAAAAATTTACATTAAAGATTGAACAAATCTTTATTTTTCCACTTTATTGTTACTTCAGCTCCACTTCTTGTTTGAGAATTCCAACAATTTACAGTGGCAAAATTTTTTTCTAATAAAGTCTTTCCTATGAATAATCCTAAACCTAATCCACTATTTTTATCAGATGTTTTGAGATAAGGTTCTCCAATTTTTGATAAAATATCATTTGGATAACCCTCGCCATCATCTTCAATGGTAATTTCAGTAAAATTATTATCACTTTTCAAATTTATAAACACTTTGCTTTTACTAAACTTATTTGCATTACCTATAAAATTTCTTAAGCCATAAACAATTTCAATCGATTTATAAATTTTTTTTGAATTAAGATCTTGTTCTAAATTAAGACTAAATTGTTTTTTACTTGTTTCCTTAAATGATAAAATAATTTGTCTTAAATATTCTCTCATTGATAAGTCCTCATCAATAAATTCATCCTCCTGATCAGGATTTAAGGATAATTTTTTTAGTATTTCATTACATCTTTCAACCTGACTTGCTAAGAGTTCAATATCTTGGGAAACATCTTTTTGATCCTTTAATTGTTTTGATAATTCCTGGGTAATTACCTTTATTGTTGATAAGGGCGTCCCTAATGAATGTGCAGCAGCTGCTGCTTGTCCACCCAAAGATAACATCTCATGTTCTTTAGCCATTATTTCTTCCATTTTATTCAAAGCATCTTTTCTTAACTTACTCTCTGCTCCGAATATAATTGCAAAATAATTTAAAAAAAGTAGAGCTATTATTAATGCTAAAGGTATCGCGTAGATATAATAGTCACTAACATGAAAATGATCATTCAAAGGTTCCGGTAGATCTTTTGAAACAAAAGTTAACCCCAAAATAGATAGGGTAGTTAATAATACTAACAATGAATTAGTTCTAAAGCTTAAATTTGAAGAAGCAAAAACACTAGGTATTATTAAAAAAATGATAAATGGATTTTTAACACCTCCAGTCAAATAAATGAGTCCACTTAATTGAATTATATCAATTAATAGATGAATGAACGCCGACCTATCTGTTAATTGCGTTTTTTTGTAAATAAAAATTAAGTATAAATTACCAATTACTCCAATAGAAATAAATAAATTTGCGAGAATAAAGTTGAAGTCAAAATCAAAGTAAAAATACACAAGATATACTGATATCAATTGGCCTATAATACCGATCCACCTTAAATTTATGTAAATTGACTTTTTTAAAGAATATTGTTTTGAAGTTTCAAAAAACTTCATTATTAAACATCTAAATTTTGAACATTTATTGCATTAGATACTATAAAATCTTTCCTTAAAGAAACATCATTCCCCATGAGAGTATGAATTAATACCTGATCTTTTTTTAAATCTTTTGAATACTGAACTTGCAATAAATTTCTTGTATCTGGATTTAAAGTTGTACTCCATAATTCATCTGGATTCATTTCTCCCAAACCTTTAAACCTTTGAATATTTAATTTTGATTTTTCAGACTCCACGAATTTATCAAAATCTTTTGATCCCTTTTTGATTTTTTTAAGCTCCTTATTATTGTTAACAATATAATGCTCAAGTTCTTTTTCATCTTTAATATATATTCCCTTTGCACCTTTATTAATCTTAAATAATGGTGGTTGTGCTAAATAAACATGTCCATTTTCAATAAGTTTGTTAAATGGTTTGTTGTTAAAAAAGGTCAGTAATAAAGCTCTTATGTGTGATCCATCAACATCTGCGTCGGTCATAATAATAATTTTACCATATCTTAGATCTTTCAAATCTATTTCTTGAGATTTTGGATCTAATCCTAAAGCATTTATCAAGGTCAAAATTTCATTCGATGAAATCATCTTCGATAAAGCTTTTGTCCTATAATCTGAACCATTATTGCTATTACCATTCTTCTTACCATCCATGGCATCAACGTATGTATTTAGAATTTTACCTCTTAAAGGCAATACTGCTTGATTAGCTCTGTTTCTGCCTTGTTTGGCTGAACCACCAGCTGAATCTCCCTCTACAATAAATAGTTCTGTTCCTTCCTGTTTTCCAATTTGACAATCAGCCAATTTTCCTGGTAATCCACTGAGCTCAAGTGCACCCTTTCTTCTTACACTTTCTCTTGCTTTTCTAGCAACATCCCTCGCCAATGCTGCCTGAATAATCTTTGCTAGAATAATCTTAGCAATAGATGGATTTTGATCAAACCATATTGAAAGCCTCTCATTAACAATATTTTCAACTATCATTCTTACTTCTGACGATACAAGCTTATCTTTAGTTTGAGATGAAAATTTAGGATCTGGGATTTTCGCTGACAATACACAAGTTAACCCTTCTTTAATATCATCACCCGATATGGTAAATTTATTTTTTTTCAAGAGGTTATGCTCGTTAGCATATTTATTTATAACCCTTGTCAAGGCACTTCTAAAACCAAGTAAGTGAGTCCCACCATCCTTTTGATAAATGTTATTAGTATATGGAAAAACATCTTCACTGTAAGAAGCATTCCACTTCAGTGAACATTCTAATTCTACATTTGATTTTTTACCTTCTATATAAATAGGTTTTTTAAATAAATCATTACCATTCTTATTTTGTAACTTTTCTCTTTTTTCATCTAAAAAATCTACAAATTCTACAACTCCCCCATCAAATTTGAACTGATTGATTTTTTCTTTCTTTGTACTGCCGTCTATAAACTTTATTGTAATTCCTTTATTCAAAAATGCCAATTCTCTCATTCTTTTAATCAGGGTACTTGAGCTAAATTTTATTGAGGAGAAAATTTCTTTAGAAGGTAAAAATGTTATTTGAGTACCGGTGTTTTTTGATTTTCCAATTACTTTTAAAGGTGCTTTGGCTTCACCATTTTTAAATTCAATATAATATTTTTTTCCATCTCTATTAATTTCTAATTGTAATTTTTCTGAAAGTGCATTAACGACTGATACGCCTACTCCATGCAATCCCCCTGAAACTTTATAAGAATCATGATCAAACTTACCACCCGCATGAAGTTGTGTCATTATAACTTCAGCTGCTGATTTATTTTCTCCTTTATGAATATCTACTGGTACACCTCTACCATCATCGTTTACTGTAATCGTGCCATCAGAATTAATTTTTACACTGATGTTTTTACAATAACCAGCAAGTGCTTCATCAATCGAGTTATCAACAACTTCGTAAATCATGTGATGAAGGCCTGTACCATCATCTGTGTCCCCAATGTACATACCTGGTCTTTTTCTTACTGCTTCAAGACCTTTTAAAACTTTAATTGAATCTGCCTGATAATTATTTTTTGTTGCCATATTTATAAATTACTAAAAAATAATATAACATTTTTTTGGATAAATATGTTAATTATAATTAGTCGATCTTAAAATAATTTAAATGAATTTTTGAAAAAATTACTTAATAGTTTTTTTATTTAATCCACTCAAAAAAATATTTTATAATATTCAGATAAGATATATAAAGAGTTCATTTTTATGAATGATCATATATCTTTATATATACCTGCTTATAATGCAGAAAAAACAATCGAAAAATCCATAGAGTCCATTCTTCAACAAACTCTCAAACCAAAAGAAATCATTGTAATAAATGATTGTTCAACTGATAGGACTTTACAATTATTAAAAAATTTTCAAGAAATTAAAATAATAAATAACAAAATGAATTATGGCTTAGCGAAATCTAGGAATATTGCTTTGAAAAATTCAAAGTATGATTATTTAGCATCTATTGACTCGGACGTAGCCTGCAAGAAAGATTGGTTAGAAATACTTTTTAAAACACTGGTTGAAAAAAATATAGATTTAATCGGGGGTAAGCTTATAGATAAATTCATTAAGGAACCAGCAAATCATTGGAGAAGCAATTATCTTAAACAAAATTGGGGAGATAAAGAAATTATTAATCCTCCATTTATTTTTGGTGCTAATTTTTTACTTAACAAAAAAAAAATTAATAAACTTAAAATTAACTATAATGAAAAGTTTCGTACTAATGGAGAAGATGTAAATTTTTCTAAAGTTCTAAAATCAAAAAAATGTAACCTATATTATGAACCTGAGGCTTTATGTTATCATTATCAGTTTGATAATACTTTTAGTCTATCAAAAAGATATTGGAGATATTCATATTATGGAGCTGGTTTAAAAAAATTAACTTTCATAAGGTTGATAAAATTGATTATGCGCCAAATAAAATTTTTTTTTAAATGGATATGGAATGATATTTCAAAAAAAAATTACCATTTCTTTAAAATTGATTTTTTTCTGTCATATTACTTTATAATTTTTTGTATAAACAAATATTTTTTTAATGATGAAAAATAAATCAATTTTAATTGCTGGGGGCTGTGGTTTTGTGGGAACAAACTTAGCAATATATCTAAAGAAAGAATTGAAAAATTTTACAGTATATTCTGTAGATAATTTAAAAAAAACTTATTCAAAATTTAACCTGAACATTTTAAAGAAAAATAAAATTATGAATTATAATATTGATATATCTTCAAAAAAATTTTTAGAAATAAAAAAAAAATTCACTTTTGTGATTGATTGTTCAGCGGACCCTGCAGTTGAAAATTCTAGAAAAGAATCAAGCAATGTATTTAATAATAATCTAAAAACAACTTTAAATATTTTAGAAAAGAGCAAAAAAGATAAATCAAATTTGATATTTATTTCAAGTAGTAGAATTTATCCAATAGATGAGAGTAATAAGAAATTTAGATTAAAAGATAAATCTTATTTTGATGAGAAAACAAATACTGATGGTATAAAAACTCTTTATGGTTTTACAAAATATGCCTCTGAATTATTGATAAAAGAATATTCTTATATTTTTAATATTAAATACATAATTAATAGATCTGGAATAATTACAGGACCTTTACAATTCGGAAAAGTGGAACAAGGACTAATCAGTTTGTGGTTATGGAGACATTTAAAAAATTTAAAACTTAATTATATTGGTTATGGAGGTAATGGATATCAAATTCGAGATGTTTTATATGTAGATGACTTTTCATCACTTATAAAAAAACAAATTTTAACTTTTTCAAAAATTAATAATCAAATATTTTGTATTGGTGGTGGAAAAAATAACTCTTTGACTTTAAAACAATTAACAAAAAAATGCCAAGAGATAACAAAAAATCATCCCCGTATTGGATCAGTCCAAAAAACTTCAAAATATGACATACCTTTTTTTATAAGTTCAAACAAAAAGATCAAAAAATTTTATAATTGGTCACCTAAAACTAATATTAAAATTATTTTAAAAAAAAATCTTGAATGGTTGAAAAAAGATAATAAAAAAATAAAAAAATTTTTCTAATGAAATATGCATTAATTACAGGCTCTAGCGGTTTGGTTGGTTCTGAAGCGGTAGAGTTTTTCATAAAAAAGAAATTCAAAATTATCGCAATTGATAATAATTTTCGCAGTTATTTTTTTGGAAAAAATGCGGATACTACTTGGCAAAAAAAAATTCAAATCAAAAAATTTAAAAAAGATGTTTTTCATTACAATATTGATATTAGAAACCAAAAAAAAATTAACGATATATTTTTTAAATATAGAAAAAATATAAAATGTATTATCCATGCTGCTGCTCAACCATCGCATGATTGGGCATATAAAGAGCCTATTTTAGACTTTGATATTAATGCAAGATCAACACTTTACATGCTTGAAAGTACTAAAAGATATTGTCCACAAGCAACATTTATATTTGTATCAACTAATAAAGTTTATGGTGACACACCAAATAAACTCAAAATTAAGGAAAAAAAAGAGAGATTTGATATAGTTGATAGCAGGTTTAAGAATGGTATTAACGAAAATCTATCCATAGATACATCAACCCATAGTCTGTTTGGTGTATCAAAATGTTCTGCAGACCTGTTAGCTCAAGAATATGGTAGAAATTTAAAATTAAAAACTGGCATATTTAGAGCTGGTTGTATTACAGGTCCAAAACATTCAGGAGCTGAACTTCATGGTTTTTTAAATTATTTAGTTAAGTGTAATTTAAAAAAGATAAAATATAATATATTTGGATACAAAGGTAAGCAAGTACGAGACAATATACATAGCTATGATTTAATAAATGCATTCTGGCATTTTCATTTAAAACCAAAAAAAGGTGAAGTTTATAATATTGGAGGATCATTAAAAAATAATTGTTCAATTTTGGAGGCTATAAAATTGATTGAGACAATGACAAATCAAAAAATGATTTATTCTTTTAAAAATAATAACAGAGTAGGAGATCACATTTGTTATATTTCAGATATTTCAAAATTTAAAAAGGATTACCCAAAATGGAAATTAAGATATTCTTTAAAAAATATAATCGAGCAAATTATAAAAGAGATTACTGAATGATCACTTCGGTAGAAGTACTATCCACTGCATTCTAACCGGTCTACCCTCAGACATCATTAAATATTTTTCATCTTCTGTAAAATCATGCAAAATATCATAATCAGAAGGGCTTTCAAAATTATCTTCAATTAACTCTATTTTAAAAAATTTCCTTATCATTTTATAAAATGAGCTAGTTTTCCTTTTGTTTAAAATAAGGAAGTTATGGTCTTCAATTATAAAAAAAGATTTTGAAAAATATCTACAAAAACTTTCATTAAATAATTCAAATTCATTTCCTTCAATATCTAAAAGAAACAGAGTTTTTTTTAAATTTTTTATTCCTAAATTTTTAAGAGAATCAAAATTTGCCTCAGAATAAACTGAAACTTTTTTTTTAACATTATTATTGATTGCGTTTTTTATTAAAAGATCTCTACTTTTTTTGTTAATTTCAAATGCTGCTGCTGTTTTAAATATTTTTTTTTTTAATAAGCTTATAATATGAAAACCTTCAGCTGCTCCACAATCTACAAAAAAATTTAATTTGAATTTTTTTTTTAAATAAATAATTTTTTTTTGGATCTGTTTCTCATAAGTCCCTAAATATTTAGAACCAAAATCTGTATTTGACCAACCACTCTTAAAAATGAGCCTTGTACCAGAATATGGTCCAAAGAGAATTTTCTCTTTTGAATATTTGGCCAATTTTTTTCCTAATTCATACTTTTTTTTATCTATAAAATTCCAAATTCCATTATTTTTATAATTTTTATTTTTAAAATAATAATATATCCCATCTAAACCATTTACCTTAAATATTAATTTATATTTTTTAAATTTTTTTAAAAAATATGTTAATGCAAAAAATGTGATGAGTAATAAAATCAATTTTAAAAAGATACTGATTAAATACATAAATGATAAGCAAATTTGAAAATAAAGATATCTTAATAAAATTTTTTTTAAAAGGTTAATTTACGATTCTTTCGAATTTAAATCTCTGGCGGAGAGAGAGGGATTCGAACCCTCGAAACAGTTTCCCGTTTACACACTTTCCAAGCGTGCGCCTTCAACCACTCGGCCACCTCTCCTTTTTTTATTTACTATAATATCCAGTCTTTAAATTTTTCTTTATTATTAAAGATATATTCAGGAAAACTTTCATCAAAGTCTATTCTTTTATAATCATAATCTCTATCAAATAAGTCAATATTATTTTTAATTGAATAATCAATTTTTTTTAAATCATTAAAATTATGATTATTAAACTCTGCATGAGCATATGATCCTAGTTTGAGTTTTATTTGATCAGCGTTCATCAAAAAAGAAAAGTGCCAACCACCACTTTTTATAATATTCCATCTGATCATTTTAAATTTCCAAAATGAATATTTTTTTACTTTCTGATCTCTTAACCATTGAGGTGATTTAAGATATTTTTTTTTACAAATTTTACTCCCGAACCAAAATGGTGTTGTTTCATTTTGTAAGTTTAATTTATAATAGAATAACTTTTGCTTAAAAACTGTAAACTTGTGTTCATGTAAATTTTTTAATTTATTTAAATCTGGTATTTCATCTACATCAGAAATAATTATATAATCATCTTCATCTAAATCTCTTATACCATGAATAATATAATTTCTTTGATAATTTTCTCTATCCCAATTCGTCATTCCGTCTGGGAATTCTTCAATTACCAAATATTTAATTTTATCTTTAAATTTTTTAAAGTTATCGATATTAAAATTAAGTTTTTTTTTGTTTCCTTGATGATCAAATTTAGCCTCTACTATTACAAATTTATCAACATACTTATTTAATGTATTTATTCTTATGTCCAATATTAAATCTTCATTATTATATAAAAAACAATCAATAATCTTCATCTAGTTTTCTTTATTAATTTTTAACACTCCAATAAAGGCTTCTTGTGGAATTTCTACTCTGCCAAATTGTTTAGACCTGGCTTTACCTTTTTTTTGTTTTTCTAAAAGCTTTCTTTTTCTGTCTGTGGCTCCACCACCATGTATTTTTGTTAAGACATCTTTTTTAAATCCTTTGATTGTTTCTCTTGCAATAATTTTACCTCCGATTGCTGCTTGAACAGGTATCATAAAATTGTGACGCGGGATTAAGTCTTTTAGTTTTTCACAAACTTCCCGACCAGTTTTTTGTGCAAAATCTTTATGGATCATCATTGCTAAAGCATCTACTGGTTCTCCATTAACTAAAATTCCTAGTTTTACTAAATCTCCCACTCTATGTTCAATTATCTCATAATCAAAACTCGCATATCCACTTGTCATTGATTTTATCCTGTCATTGAAATCAAATACTACTTCATTTAAAGGAAGTTCATAACTTATCACAGCTCTATTTCCAGAATAACTAAGATTTGTCTGAATACCTCTCTTATCCTGACAAAGTTTAATTATTGAACCTAAAAATTCATCGGGGGTTATGATTGTTGCCTTTATCCATGGTTCTTCGATAAATTTAATCAAAGTTGGATCTGGAAGACTTGACGGATTTTGCAAGTCAATCACTTTTCCACTATTTAAATTTACTTTATAAACCACACCAGGTGTTGTTGTTAACAAATTTACATCAAATTCTCTCTCGAGCCTTTCGGTGATAATTTCAAGATGAAGTAAACCCAAAAAACCACATCTAAAACCTAATCCTAATGCAGATGAGGACTCCGCTTCAAAAGAAAAACTTGAGTCATTTAATTGTAATTTAGCTAATCCATCTTTTAATTTTTGATATTCAGAGCTATCAACAGGGAATAATCCACAAAATACAACCGGTTTACTAGGTTTAAAGCCAGGTAAAGCTTCAACTGAGGGCTTACTAGACTCACAAATAGTATCACCCACTTTTGTCTCAGATAAAACTTTTATTCCTGTAGTAATAAATCCTATTTCTCCAGTGTTAAGTTCACTTACATCTTTTGCTTTTGGAGTAAAAACACCAACCTTTTCTACAATATAATCTTGATTAGTTGAAAGCATTTTAATTTTCATATTTTTTGTAATTTTACCATTAATAACTCTTATCAATATAACGACTCCTAAATAAGTATCATACCAGCTATCTACCAATAAACATTTTAATGCTTCATTTGGTTTTCCTATAGGACCCGGTAAATCATTAACAATTTTTTCTAAAATTTCTTCTATACCTTCACCAGTCTTTCCAGAACATGGCACAGCATTTTCAGTATCAATACCAATAACATCTTCGATTTGTTTTTTTGTCTTTTCCAAATCTGAAGCTGGTAAATCAATCTTATTTAAAATAGGAATTATTTCATGATTGATATCTAAAGCCTGATAAACATTGGCTAAAGTCTGAGCCTCGACACCTTGTGTACTATCCACAATTAATATTGATCCCTCACAGGCATATAAAGATCTACTTACCTCATAACTAAAATCTACATGACCAGGGGTATCTATAATATTTAGAATATAATTTTTTCCATTTTTTGCTTTGTAATTTAACTTTACTGTCTGTGCTTTTATTGTGATACCTCTTTCTCTTTCTATATCCATAGAATCAAGCACTTGTGATTTCATTTCTCTCTCAGTCAAACCACCACATTTATGAATTATTCTATCAGCTATTGTAGATTTCCCATGATCAATATGAGCAATAATTGCAAAATTTCTGATATTATCGATTGTGCTCATTATAAATTTAAGATCGGATTTTAGCGCCAGTTTTATCTTCCACTGCTTCTATGATTGAATTATTAATTTTCTCTAAGTCCTTATCGTTCAAAGTTTTTTCTAATGACTGAATAGTTATGCTGATCGCTATAGACTTTTGATTATCTGGAATATTTTGACCTTCATAAACATCAAAAACCTTTATATTGCTAATAAGATTTGGATTCACATTAGAAATTACGCTTATTAACTCTTGTGCTTCTACATCTTTATTAACTACAAACGCAAAATCTCGCTCTGATTTTTGAAAATCCGATACAGCAAACTTCAATTTACGATCTTTTAATGTTTTTCTTGAAAGTTTTAAATTTTCTAAAAAGATTTCAAAACCTATTAAATTCTCAGTTTTAATATCAATTTTTTTTAAAATATTAGGATGAATTTCACCAAAATAAGCTGCAACTTTATCTTTACTATGATCTAAAAAAATTCTACCAGATTTTCCTGGATGATAGTAATTGGGTGTTTTACTATCAATAAAAAAATGATCAGAATTGTAACCTGCTTCGCTTAAAGTTTGTACTACATCTCTTTTTGCATCAAATAGATCAATATTTCTCTCTTTATCAATCCAAGAAAGTCTTGATTTTTTACCTGCTGACAATCCACAAACTATTGTCTTTTGTTCACCTGGGTTTGAACCAGTAAAAACAGGACCTATCTCAAATATAGATAAATCTTTAAAACCTCTATCCAAATTTTTGCTCATATACATGATTAAATTTGAAAATATGGAATTTCTTAAAACTCCCAATTCAGAACTTATAGGGTTTACAATTTTTACCTCTTTATTGGTTTCTCTAAAGTGATCGTTATAACTTTGATCTGTAAATGACCATGTTATTGTTTCTAAATAACCCTTTGAAGCGATTGCTCTTTGTAAGAAATGGAATAATCTTTGAGTTTGAGTTAAAGTAGATTTAGATCTATCTTTAATTGGTTCAATTGTTTTTATTTTATTATAACCACTTATTCTCACCAACTCTTCAATAATATCTATTTGCTGTGAAATATCTGGTCTCCAAGAAGGCACCGTCAATTTTAAAAATTTTTTTTCTTTTTTGATTACAAAACCAAGATCAGTCAAAATTCTTTGGATTTCTTTTTCAGAAATTTTAAATCCAACTATATTTTCAAAAGAATTTACGTCAAAGTTAATATTTTTAGTTTTATAAGACTCAATCTTTTGTATATCAATTTTACTAACTTCGCCACCACAAATTTCTTGAATTAGTAATGCTGCTTTCTTTAAACCAGTTTCAATGGATAATGGATCGATACCTCTTTCAAATCTAAATTTTGCATCTGTATCTAAATTCAATTTTTTTGCCGTATTTCTAATTGATCTTGGATCGAAATAAGCAGACTCTAACAATATATTTTTTGTATCAAATTCTGTGCCTGATCTGGTGCCACCGATAATTCCACCTAATCCTAAAACTCCTTTTTTGTCACTAATAACACACATACCTTTCTCTAACTTATAAATTTTATTGTCCAGTGCTGTAAATTCTTCTCCAGATTTTGAGTTTCTTACGATTATCCCTTTTTCAATTTTGTCAGCATCATATGCGTGTAATGGTCGATTAATATCTAGCATTACATAATTTGTTATATCAACAATAGCTGAAATAGGTTTTTGACCAACTGAAATTAATTTATCTTTGAGCCATTGAGGACTCTCGGTATTTTTTACATTTTTAATTAAACAACTTCCAAAAGCACTACACCCTTGTCCTTTCTCCTTATTTATCTTAACTTTTAAAGTTTGTTTTGTTTTTAATTTAATTTTTTTTTCTTTAGATATTATTAATCTTCCAAAACCTGAAGCTGCGAGATCTCTAGCTATTCCCTTCACACCAAGACAATCTGGTCGATTAGGTGTAATAGATAAATCAATAAGATTAGATTTTGATTTTGAAAAATAACTTTTACCAATATTTTTTTCATATTTTTTAGATAATTCGGTAATACCATCACTCTCATCAGATAAATTTAACTCAGATTCAGAGCAAAGCATTCCGTAAGAAGTTACACCTCTAATTTTTGCTATTTCTAATTTTGTGTTAGTCTTCGGGATAATTGCACCTGGGGGTGCATATATAGTAATAAGTCCTTCGCTCGCATTAGTGGCACCACACACAACTTTTTTAAGCTCTTTCTCACCGACATTTACTTCACAAACTTTAAGTCGATCTGCGTTTGGATGTTTTTCTGTCTTGATAATTTTTGCAACTTTAAATAGTTGATTATCAGATGAAAGAATTTCCACACTTTCTACCTCTAGACCTATATTAGTAAGTTGTTCTAAAAGATCTTTTTCTTTCAGATTAGTTTTTAAGTGATCTTTTAACCAATCAAATGTGATTTTCATCTACTTAGGCCTCTATAATTCGTAGGTACGTCCAAAGGATCAAATCCAAAATGGTTTAACCATCTATAATCACAATCAAAGAAAGCTCTAAGATCATTAATTCCATATTTTAACATCGCTAGTCTATCAATTCCTATTCCAAACGCATAACCTTGAAACTTAGTTGGATCAACCTGAACATTTTTTAAAACATTTGGATGAACCATCCCACAACCTAGTATTTCTAGCCACTGATCACCTTCCCCAATAATAATTTTTCCATCTTTGATTTCATATCCAATATCAACTTCGGCAGATGGTTCCGTGAAAGGAAAATGACTTGGCCTAAATCTCATCTTTATTTTTTTAACTTCAAAAAATTCTTTGATAAAATAATTCAAACAACCTTTTAAGTGACCCATATTTATATTTTTGTCTATATGAAGACCTTCAACTTGGTGAAACATTGGTGAATGTGTTTGGTCACTGTCAGATCTGTAGGTTCTGCCAGGTGCAATTATTTTAAAAGGTGGTTTGTCTTTTAACATTGTTCTAATTTGAACAGGAGACGTATGAGTACGCAGCAATCTTTCTTTTTTTTCATCAAGATAAAATGTATCATGCATATCTCTTGCTGGATGATTGTCTGGAGTATTTAAAGCAGTAAAATTGTTATATTCATTTTCAACATCTGGTCCTTCCTCAACACTAAAGCCTATTTCAGAAAATATAGAGGATATTTCATCAATTGTTTGTGATACAGGATGGATCTTACCTTTTACAAATGATCGCTCTGGTAAAGTAACATCAATTTTTTCTTTTGCCAATTTTTCATTAATATTTGCTTTTTCTATTTCGTTTATTTTTAAATTTATAAGATCTTGAAGTTCATCCTTAATTATATTCAAATCAGATGCGAATTTTTTTCTTTCTGAGGCATCAATAGTACCTATTTTTTTAAATTGAGATGAGACCAACCCATTTTTACCAAATAGATCAGATTTAATTTGATTAAGTTCTGCTAGATCTAATTTACCTTTTAATTTTGATATAAATTCGTCTTTTATTTTTTTTAGATCAGACATTTTTACAGATTATTTCTTCAGCAAAATAAAACAATAGTGAAGATTAATTTAAAGCAGATTGTGCTTTTTGGACAATAGTTTTAAAGGCTTCTGGGCTATCATAGGCTATCTCAGCTAAAATTTTTCTATCAATTTTAATTCCACATTTATTTAAACCATAAATAAACTTGGAATACGTCAAACCTTCAGCTCTCACACCCGCGTTGATTCTTTGAATCCACAATGATTTGAAATTTCTTTTCTTATTTCTTCGATCTCTATATGCGTATTGCATAGCTTTTTCCATAGCTTGCTTTGCAACTCTAATAGTATTTTTTCTTCTTCCCCACTGACCTTTTACAGCTTTTAAAACTTTTTTATGTTTAGCTCTACTTGTTACACCCCTTTTAACTCTTGCCATTTTAACCTCTTAAGCTGTAAGGCATATACGATTTAACAATTTTACCATCTTGTTTTGACATCGCAGTAGTACCCCTAAGTTTTCTAATCTGAGAATTAGTTCTTTTTATCATGCCGTGCCTCTTTCCAGCTTGAGCCATCATAACTTTCCCTCTAGCTGAAATTTTAAATCTTTTTTTTGCTGAGCTCTTTGTTTTTAATTTTGGCATAATTGAACGAGGTTATACAAAGAATGTTGAAAATTTACAACCTATATTAAAGCCTATAAAGGTTGAATTACCATAATCATTTGCTTCCCATCAAACTTGGGGTGCAATTCAACTTTACCAATATCTTTCATATCCTCTTTAATTTTGGCCATCAATTCATTCCCTAAATGAGAGTGTTGAAGTTCACGTCCTTTAAACCTAATGGTAAACTTTACCTTGTCACCTTTAGCAATAAATTTTTTAGCATTTTTTACTTTAAATTCATAATCATGCGTTTCAGTCACTGGTCTCATTTTAATTTCCTTTAAAGCAATTATTTTTTGTTTCTTTTTCGCAAGGTTTGCTTTTTTTTGTGCATCATATTTATATTTTCCCATGTCCATAATTTTACAAACTGGGGGATTAGCATTTGGGGCAATTTCGATTAAATCTAAACCTTGATTTTTTGCCATTGAGATTGCCTCATTAGTATTTAAAACGCCTAAATTTTCTCCATCGCTTGCGATAACTTGAACCTCGGGTGAGGAAATTCTGTTATTTGATCGAGGTCCACGATCCTTGGTTCTTCTTTGAAAATAGTTTTGCTTAAAATCTGCCACTTAAATATTTGAAGGTGCTTTGTTTAAAGCAGAAAATTTTTTTAGAAATGTGTTTAGTTCCATATTTTCTTGTTTATTTGAATCCAATCTTCTAATAGTTACTGAGTTACTGTCAACTTCTTTTTTACCACAAATTATTAAAAGAGGTATTTTTGCTAATGAATGATCTCTTATTTTATAATTTAAATTATGATTTTTTAAATCAACCATTGATGTAATACCAGCTTCTCTTATCTTATTAGAAACTTTTTTTGCGTATTCTTCAAAGTCTTCGGAAATAGGTATAACAACTGTTTGTAACGGAGATATCCAAAACGGAAATTTTCCAGCATAGTTTTCAATCAGAATTCCTATAAATCTCTCAAGTGATCCAAATAATGCACGATGTAACATTACAGGAACTTTCTTAGTACCATCTTTATCTACGTATGATGCATCTAGCCTACCTGGTAAATTTAAATCAACTTGGACTGTTCCACATTGCCAATCTCTACCTATTGCATCTCTTAAAACAAATTCTATTTTTGGACCGTAAAATGCTCCCTCACCTTTATTTATACTGTACTCAAGTTTAGAAGCTTTGACTGCTTTTAACAAAGATGCTTCAGCCTTGTCCCAAATCTCATCCTCACCAACTCTTACCTCTGGCCTATCTGCATATTTAAGAATTACATTTTTGAAACCTAGATCTTTATAAATTTCTAATATCAAATTTGTAACATTTAAACATTCACTTGTGATTTGATCTTCGGAGCAAAAAATATGAGCATCATCTTGAGTGAATGCTCTTACTCTTAATAGCCCATGTAAAGCACCAGATGGTTCATATCTATGAACTTTTCCAAACTCAGTAATTCTCAGAGGTAAATCTCGATAACTTTTAAGACCTTGATTAAAAACTTGTATGTGTCCAGGGCAATTCATTGGTTTAATTGCAAAAACTTTTTCATCAGGAGTTTCTGAGGTATACATGTTTTCCCCATATTTTTCCCAATGACCTGATTTTTCCCACAATAATCTGTCTAATACCTCTGGTGTGTTCACCTCTTTATATCCGGCTAGGTCCTGTTTAGCTCTCATGTAATTAATTAATTTTTGAAATAACATCCAACCTTTCTCATGCCAAAAAACTGATCCCGGACTTTCTTCTCTAAAATGAAACAAATCCATTTCTTTGCCCAATTTACGATGATCTCTTTTTTCTGCCTCTTCAATTCTTTTTAAATAATCGTCTAAATCTTTCTGGGAGGCCCAACTTGTTCCGTAGATCCTTTGAAGCATTTCATTTTTTGAGTCACCTCGCCAATATGCGCCTGAAACTTTTGTAAGTTTGAAGGCTTTGCCAATTTTACTAGATGATACTAAATGAGGTCCTCTACATAAATCATACCATGTATCACCATGATGATAGACTGAAAGTTCTTCAGTTTCTGGAATACTCTCAATAATTTCTGCCTTATATTTTTCTCCAATTTTTTTAAAATGCTTAATTGCTTTATCTCTTTCCCATACTTCTCGTCTTGTTTTTAAATCTTTATCAATTATTTTTGACATCCTTTCTTCAATTTTTTTGAGATCGTCATCTGTAAAGGGCTCCTTTCTGGCAAAGTCATAATAAAATCCATTTTCTATAACTGGTCCAATAGTAACTTGGGTGCCTGGATATAATTCTTGAACTGCCATAGCCATGATATGTGCAGCGTCATGTCTAATAACTTCTAAACCCTCTGGGTCTTTTGCTGTAAAAATTTTAACGGAACAATCTGTATCAATCGAAAAATATAAATCTTTTAATTCTCCATTTACACTCATTATCAAGGCTTGTTTTGCTAGTGATTTGCTAATTTTTTCAGCAATCTCTAAGCCTGTCACTTTTTTAGGAAAATCTAAATTGTTTCCGTCTGGTAAAGTAATTATGGGCATTTAATTAAGTAATCTCTTATACTCTGAATAAGTAGAAAAACACATTTTTTCAACATTAAATTTTTTTATAATGTTTTTTCTTCCCTCCTTACCCATTAATTCTAAGGAAGTTTCGTCCATTGTCATTGCTTGAATGATTTTTTTACTCAATGAGCGAGCATCACCAGATTCAAATAACAACCCGGTTTTTTCGTTTAAAATTGTCTCATTTGATCCTCCAATATTACTAGCAATGATTATTTTTTCCATAGATTGTGCCTCTACCGCAACTCTTCCAAAAGCTTCAGGTTCAATTGATGCTGAAACTATAATATCAGAAACTTTATAAGCTAAAGCCATATCCTTACAATGGTCTATGAATTTTACTTGATTGGTCAGATTATATTTTTCAATTAATTTGATAAGTTTTTCTTTATAAGAATCTCTTCCCTGATCACTGCCTAATATTACAACATGAAATGCTTCGTATCCTAATTCAATTTTAACTAAATTTATTGCCTCAATAAATAATTCTTGACCCTTCCATGATGTAAGTCGACCTGGCATAAGAATTATTTTTTTTTCATCAGTAATATTCCACTCATTTAAAAGTTTTTTTTCATCAGTTTCAACTTTGGTTGTTGGATCAAAATAATCTACATTTATGCCCCTAAAAATTACTAAAAATTTTTTTTTAGAATTCAGAAATTCCTGATAATTCTCTTGAATATGTGAAAAAATAAAGTTTGATCCTGCTATAACCAAATCTGACCTTACCATTACTGAATTATAAAATTTTTTTAATCTACCTCTAAAATTATAAGTCCCATGAAATGTAGTAACAAACTTTCTTCTAGTTAATTTTGTTGCAATTAAACACGACCAAGCTGGTGCTCGACTTCTTGCGTGAACAATTGAAATGTTAAAAATCAAAATTATTGCTATTAAAATAATTGAATTTATCAAAATCAATAATGGATTTTTACTATGAACAGGAAGCCTTATTAATTTAACTTTTTTTTTATCAATAAACTTAGTTAACTCTCCACCACTTGTAACAATGTAAGATTTACAATTATTTTCAGGTAAAAAATGTGCAATATCATAGCAACCAGTTTCTGCACCTCCGTAACCTAATTTTGGGATTACTTGCAAAACATTTAAATTAGATGACATTTAAAATAATTATATAATAATAGACAAAACTATTAAACTTTTATGACAAATTTTAATTACTTAAAAATTTCTACTACCAGAAAAATAAGATATTTGAAACTACATCAAAAAAATGCCACCCACATTGTTTTTTTGCATGGTTTTATGTCGGATTTGGAAGGTAAAAAACCTCAAGCATTTTTAAAATTTGCAAAAAAAAATAAATTAGGTTTTCTTGCTTTAGAATATTCAGGTCATGGTAAATCATCAGGAAAATTTATTAATGGTAATATTTCAAAATGGACTAGGGATACTACTTTAGTAATTCAAAAAGTTGTCAAAAAAAATGATATTATATTTATCGGATCAAGTATGGGGGC
Organism: uncultured Pelagibacteraceae bacterium; assembly: GCA_902597675.1. Lineage (GTDB taxonomy): Bacteria > Pseudomonadota > Alphaproteobacteria > Pelagibacterales > Pelagibacteraceae > Pelagibacter. Next base: position 26,849 of record CACJYR010000006.1, read on the forward strand.
TTGGATTGCTTTAAACCAGTTTAGTCTTATCAAAAACAAAATTAAAGGTTTTTTAGGAATAGGTTCAGCGCCAGAATTTCTTGATAAACTAATGTGGAATAAATTTTCTAATAAAATGAAGATTGAAATCAAAAAAAAAGGTGTCATAAATTTAAAACATGGTGATTATGAATACCCAATCACTTACCAATTAATCAAAGATGGAAGAAAAAATAAAATTTTAAATAAAAAAATAAGTCAAAATATAAATGTAACGATGGTTCACGGGAGCAAAGATAAATCTGTACCTGTAATTTACTCAAAAAAAGTTTTAAAAATATTTCAATCTAAGAAAAAGAAATTAGTAGTTATAAAAAATGGTGATCATAGTTTATCTTCCCCAAAATGGCTCAAGATATTGAAAAAAGAGTTAAAATTAATAATTAACTAACTTTTTGTATTTTTGTTTTTGTAGAGATTGGATTTTTAAGCTTATCTAACATTTCTTTTGGACAAACCTGTACAAAATTCTTTAACTCGTTTTCAAAGTCATCAATTATTTTTTTTGATAAGCTGGATCCTGTTTCATTACTATGTTCTAGCACCAATTCTTTTAAAAATTTTGACCAATACTCAGTTTCAACATTTTGCCATACAACTGAATCCGGATTAACTTTTTTTTCAAATTCTTTTGATTTATCGTAAATAAAAGCCATTCCTCCTGTCATGCCAGCTGCAAAATTATCTCCAACATCTCCAAGAATTACTGCTGTACCACCGGTCATATATTCACAACCATTTGAATCACAGCCTTCGATAACAGTTGTGGCACCAGAATTTCTTACCGCAAATCTATCTCCAGCTTGACCAGCTGCAAAAAGTTTACCTGACGTTGCACCATAAAGAACTGTGTTGCCAATAATAGTATTCTCATTAGAAATTAAATTGCTTTCGTCAGGTAGTTTTATTGAAATGGTTGCTCCTGACAAACCTTTCCCAACATAATCATTTGCATCGCCTTTTAAATTAAGTTTAAGTCCTTTTGCTGTAAATGCACCAAACGATTGTCCAGCTGAACCTTTAAAATCTAGAGTTAAAAAATTTTCCTCTAATTTTTCATAACCATATTTTTTATATAAGTGATGTGAAATTCTAGTGCCTACAGCTCTATTAGTATTTTTAATTAAAAACTCGTTATTTATTTTTTCTGAGTTATCTAAAGCCTTTTCTATTTGAGGCCAAATTTCTTGATCCAGTGTATTAGGAACTTGATTTATTTCTGATACCTCACAATACCTCTTATTATTTCCAGGGTCTGCTTGGACAAATAATGGATTAAGATCTAAGTCATCTAGATTAGGCGAGGCTTTACTTACCTGCATTAATAAATCAGTTCGACCGATAACCTCATTTAAAGATCTAAAACCAAGTGAAGCTAAAATTTCTCTCACCTCTGTAGCAATAAATGTAAATAAATTTACAACTTTATCAGGAGTTCCAGTAAATTTTTCTCTTAATTTTTCATCCTGTGTACAAACTCCTACAGGACAAGTATTAGAGTGACATTGCCTTACCATAATACAACCCATAGCTACTAAAGCGGTAGTTGCTACACCATACTCCTCTGCACCCATCATAGCTGCAATAACAACATCTCTTCCAGTTTTAATACCTCCATCGGTTCTTAAAGTAACTTTATGTCTTAGATTATTTAATGTTAAAACTTGATTGGCCTCCGTCAGTCCCATCTCCCATGGAATACCTACGTATTTTACACTTGTTTGAGGTGTAGCCCCGGTTCCTCCATTATGTCCTGAAATTAAAATTATATCAGCTTTTGCCTTTGCAACACCGGCTGCAATAGTACCAACGCCAGATGATGCAACTAGTTTAACTCCAATTCTTGCCTTAGGATTGATTTGTTTTAAATCATAAATAAGCTGAGCTAAATCCTCAATTGAATAAATATCATGATGCGGAGGTGGGGAAATTAGTGTTACACCTGGTGTTGAATGTCTTAGCTTGGCAATCTCATCTGTTACTTTAAATCCTGGTAATTGGCCACCTTCACCGGGTTTTGCACCTTGAGCAATTTTAATCTCAATTTCATTACAATTGTTTAAATAATTAACTGTTACACCAAATCTTGCTGACGCAATTTGTTTTACTCTCGAATTTGCACTATCACCAGAGTCCATTATCTTAAATCTATTTGCATCTTCACCACCTTCTCCACTACAGGATGCACCTTTAATTCTATTCATCCCAATAGCTAATGTTTCGTGTGCCTCTTTGGATAATGCTCCGTGAGACATACTTCCACTACCAAATCTTTTTAATATTTTTTCTATTGGTTCAACCTCAGAAATTTGAATAGATGGTCCTAATTTTTTTTTTCTAAAATCTATCAAATCCCTTAAGTTAATTGGTGGCAAGTTATAGATTCCCTCAGCATATTTTTTATAAGCTGTATACGAGTTTGATCCTACAGCACTTTGTAACAAGTGGATTAATCTGCCCTGGTATTGGTGTGTTTCTCCGTTCTTTCTGTATCTATAAATACCTCCAATAGGTAAAACTGTATCGGTGCTCTCAAATGCCTCTTTATGAATTGCACGTATTTTTTTTTCAATTCCTGACAATCCAATACCCGAAATTTTTGAAGTCACTCCAGGAAAATAATCATCAACTATTGATCTGCTTAGACCAACAGTTTCAAAATTACATCCGCCTCGATACGAACTTAAAACAGATATACCCATTTTTGACATGATCTTTAATAATCCTGCATTCACTGATTTGATATATCTTTCAACACATTCATCAAAACTATACTGGCCAAATAACTTTTTCTCATGCCTTTGGTATAAACTATCAAAAGCTATATATGGATTAACTGTTGTTGCTCCAACACCTATTAATGTTGCAAAAGAATGGGTGTCCAAAGCTTCGCCAGATTGAACGTTAATTGAAACATACCCTCTTAATTTTTTATCAATTAAAAAAGTATTAATCGCACCAACGCATAACAACATTGGCATAGGCATCCTTGTATCTGAAATAGTTTTGTCGCTTAAAACTAATTGTGTTACACCCTGTCTAACGGCAATTTCCGACTCTTTTTGGATCCTTTTAATAGAGTCAAATAAACTTTGATCATTTGAGAAAGTACAATCTATAGAGACAGAGTTTTTTCCAAAAAAATTAATAAATTTGTTAAATTGTGAATTCGATAATATCGGACTATTTAGAACATAAATATTTTCTTTAGTTAAAGTATCAAAATCTAAAATATTCCCAAGATTACCAAATCTAGTTTTCAAACTCATAACTTTATTTTCTCTTAAAGAGTCAATCGGTGGATTGGTCACTTGGCTAAAGTTTTGTCTAAAAAAATGATAAAGTGGTCTGTATTTGTCTGATAGAACTGCTAAAGGTGTATCATCACCCATGGAACCCGTCGCTTCTTTTGCATCTTCAGCCATTGGATGTAAAATTAGCTCTAAGTCCTCTAAACTAATTCCAAAAGTGTGTTGTCGTCTCCTTAGATCTTCACCATCAAAATTATGTTTTTCATTAGAAATAGATAATTTTTCATCTAAATCTATTATCTGAGAATTGAAATGCTTATATTCTTTTGCCAAATAGTCTTTAATTTGATTATTCGTAAACACTTTGCCTTTTTCAATTCTAACACCAATTATCTCCCCTGGGCCAAGTCTTCCTTTTGATAAAATTCTTTTTTCATTTAATTCAATCATTCCAGTTTCAGATCCAGCAAAGAGAAACTTATCTTTTGTTATTGCGTATCTTAAAGGCCTTAAACCATTACGATCATTAGCTGCAATGACCCATTCATTATCTGTTGCAGCAATAGCTGCAGGACCATCCCAAGGTTCCATAGTACTATTTAAAAAATTAAACAATTGTTGATGGCTTTTTGGAAGAGTTTTATTTCTTTTTGACCAAGCATCAGGGATCATCATTAATTTTGCTAAAGGTGCAGGTTGGCCGGATTTATTTAATAACTCAAAAACATTATCTAGTGCCGCAGAGTCAGAAACTCCTTTTTGTATAACTGGCTTTAAATTTTCAACATTTTCAAAAAGGGGGCTACTCATCTCTTGTTCATGAACTCTCATCCAGTTTTTATTGCCTTTGTAAGTATTAATTTCACCATTATGGGCAACTGCTCTAAATGGTTGTGCCAAACTCCAGCTTGGAGCAGTATTAGTTGAAAATCTCTGATGAAAAATTGCAAATCTTGAAATAAATCTTTCGTCATTTAAATCCAAGAAAAAATCTGAGATAGCCTCAGCTAAAAACATGCCCTTATAGATAATTGATTTAGAACTTATCGAGCAAATATAAAAATTATTTAATGATAAATTGAATGCTTTATTCTCAATTTTTTTTCTTGTTTCATAAATTTTTCTTTCAAGCTCTTTATCAAGCAAATTTTTATCATTCGATTTAAAAAGCACTTGAATTATCTCTGGCATAGTTTGGAAAGCTTTTTCTCCTAAAACTTTTGGATTAACAGGCACCTGTCTCCATCCATAGATACTAAAATCGTTTTTGGTTAACTCACTTTCTACAATCGTTTTACAGCTTTCTTGTGAGGAGTAATCATTTCTTGGTAAAAAAATCATTCCAACACAAATATCAGAGCCATCATGGGTGTGACCTGTAACTTCTATTTTTTCAATAAAGAAATCTTTGGGTATTTCTAAATGTATTCCTGCCCCATCACCTGTTTTTCCATCAGCATCAACAGCTCCTCGATGCCAAACAGCCTTTAAAGCTTCAATTCCATATTCTACAACCTCTCTTGATTTTTTTCCCTCTGTTGATGCAATTAACCCTACGCCACATGCATCATGTTCCATTTCTTTTGAATAAACATTGTTTTTAGTAAGTAATTCTAAATTTTTTTTATATGTACTCATTATGCAACTTTAGATTTTTTTAATTCAATATTTTCAAGATAAGATTTGATTGATAAAGCAGCATCTCTACCATCTTTAATTGCCCAAACAACTAAGGATGCACCTCTTACAATATCTCCGGCAGCAAAGACACCTTTAATATTAGTTTCCATAGTATCAAAGTCAGTTTTAATTGTTCCCCATTTTGTAACTTGTAATTCTTGTGCCTCAAATAATAATGGTAAGTTTTCTGGATCAAATCCTAAAGCTTTTATTACCATGTCTGCTTTAATTTCGAATTCAGATCCTTGTTTAATTTCTGGTCTTCTTCTACCTGAGTCATCGGGATCTCCAAGTTGAATTTGATCTACAATTAATTTTTCAATTTTATTTTTTCCTCTAAATTCTTTTGGACTAGACAACCAAACAAATTCAACACCCTCTTCTTCTGCATTAGCTACTTCTCTTGCAGATCCCGGCATGTTATCTTTATCTCTTCTGTATAAACATTTAACTGAATTAGCTTTTTGTCTTACAGATGTTCGGACACAATCCATAGCGGTATCTCCACCTCCAATAACAACTACATCTTTACCCTCAGCATTTAGTATACCTTTATCGAATAAATCAACTTTGTCGCCCAACCCCTTTTTGTTTGATGCAGTTAAAAACTCCATAGCAGGAAAAATATTATCTAAATCATTACCTGGCAGATTAATTTCTCTTGGTTTATAAACTCCAGTAGCAATTAAAATTGCATCATGTTTTTTTCTCAATTGCTCTAAAGTTGCATCCTTGCCAACCTCAAAATTTTGTTCAAATTTAATTCCACCATCTTTCAACAATTTTGTTCTTCTCTCGACCACATTTTTCTCTAATTTAAAATTTGGAATTCCATAAATTAACAAACCGCCCGCTCTGTCATATCTGTCATAAACTGTAATTTGATATCCATTTTTCCTAAGTTGTTCAGCAGCTGCCAGTCCAGCAGGTCCAGCACCAATTATTCCAACACTTTGTTCTTTTTCGTGTTTGATTGATATAGGCTTTACCCATCCGTTTTCCCAAGCACTATCTGTAATATATTTTTCGACTGATCCAATTGTTACAGTGCCATGACCTGACTGCTCAATAACACAATTACCCTCACATAATCTATCTTGAGGGCATATTCTGCCACAAACCTCAGGCATATTATTTGTACTTTGAGATAATTCATAAGCTTCCTTCAATCTGCCTTCAGCAGTCAATTTAAGCCAATCAGGGATGTTGTTGCTTAAAGGACAATGGACTTGGCAAAAAGGAACTCCACATTGAGAGCATCTACTTGACTGCTCTTGTGCTTTTTGAGTGATAAATTCATCATAGATTTCATTAAAATCATCTTTCCTATTATCAACTCCTCTTTTAGGTGGGGTTTGTTGACCTATTTTTACGAATTTTAGCATTTTATCAGTCATAAATTTTTATAAATTTATCGCAAAATATACATAGTTTTTATTAGTAAAAGAAATAAATAGGTCAGTTATTATTACCTAATTCCAATAATATTTAGCTTAAAATCTACTTAATCTGATTTTTGCATACCTAATATGATTAAATCGAATTGTTTAAAATGAATATTTTTTAAGCTACGACACATGTATGTTGCGAGATTTTATAGAAATTTTAATTCTTTCTGCTGTTCAAGGAATTTCTGAATTTTTACCCATAAGTTCGTCAGCTCATTTAATATTGGTATCAAATTTTTATGATTTAGAAACAAGTTCTTTATTAATAGACATAAGTCTACATTTGGGCTCATTAATTGCAGTAATTTTTTATTTTAGAAAAGAGCTATTTGATCTAAGAAATAATAATAGGTTATTAAGTTTAATAATTATTGGCTCCTTGCCTTTAATATTTTTTGGATATATTTTATATTCCACCGAATTTATTCATCTTTTAAGAAACACAAAAGTAATTGCATCAACAACACTATTTTTTGGATTCATACTTTTCTTTGCTGATCAAAGAAAAATTGATCGAAATATTTCTACAGATTTGAATATTAAATCAGTTTTATTAATTGGTTTATTTCAAATATTGGCGTTGATACCAGGAGTTAGTAGGGCTGGAATAACGATTACGGCAGCAAGATTTTTGAATTTCAATAGAACAGACGCTAGTAAAATTTCTTTTTTACTGTCTATACCTGCATTAGCAGGCGCAAGCTTCCTAGGTTTAAGAGAGGCTTTTGAACAATCAATAGAAATAAATTTTTTATTATTAATTGCTACTTTTTTATCATTTATGTTTTCTTTTTTTACAATTAAGTATTTTCTTAAATTTATAAGTAAAATTTCTTTTAATGTGTTTGTAATTTATCGGATAATTCTTGGCTTAATTTTATTTTATATAATATATATTTAACTTGCTTTCCTTATTAATGGAACTAATTGAGATAATAAAACTCCACTCAATATAAAAAAACAACCAAGTAAATTATTAATGCCTAATATTTGATTTAAAAGAAACCAGGCGGCAATTGTTGCAAACACACCCTCCAAAGAAAAAATTATTGCTGCTGGTGCTGGAGTTATATTTCTTTGAGCATAAATTTGTAAAACAAATGCAAAACCACCTGATAAAATACCAGCATATAAAATCGAGTCTATTTCATTTAATATATTAGCGATTACAAATTCTTCAGAAAATAAACCTATTATAAATGAGAATAGAGCAACTAGCAGAGTTTGAATTGCACCAATAGTCAATGGTAGATTGTACTTTTTGATAATCATACCAGTAAAAATAATATGTGTACTCCAAAATAAAGCTCCTAATACCACAAGGGTATCACCTAATCTTACAGTTGCATCTTGAAAATTTGTTAATAAATATCCTCCGATTAAACATAAAATTACCGATGGCCATACACTCCAGTGTAAAAAATCTTTTTTAAAGATGAAAATAATTATTGGGACCATTGGCACATAAAAAATTGTAAAAAAAGCAGCATTTGCTACATCAGTGTAAAGCAACGCAACCTGTTGTAATGCTGAGCCCAAAAATAATGATAGTCCGATTAAAAAGGACAGGATAACGAATGTTTTTGTATCAAACCTAAATTCTTTTTTTAGTTTTTTTGCTTCAAACATTAATGCTAAAGGAACAATTGCTAAAAACCCCACAAAAAATCTTACTGAATTAAAAGTGAATGGGCCGATGTCGTCCATGCCTGTATCTTGTGCAATAAATGTGGTCCCCCAAATGAAAGTGCATAATAGTGCACTAAATAATGAGAGAGTTTTTGACATATTTTTACACAGCTAATTTGTAAGCAAAATTTTTTCCAAGATTATCTTTCAAATCGTTGTTAAATCGAGCTGCTTCAGCTCCATCAATTATTCTGTGATCATATGATAAAGATAAAGGTAACATTGTTCGTGTAATAAATTTTCCATCAATAAAAATTTGTTTTTTTTGAGATTTGCCAACTCCCAAAATTGCAACTTCAGGATAATTAATTATAGGTGTAAAAAAAGAACCACCAATACCTCCTAGACTTGTTATTGTCATGGAACCACCAAATAATTCTTTTTTATCAATTTTAAGATTCCTACACTGATCACTTAATTTTTTAAGTTCGTTGCCAATTAATGAAATATTCTTATTATCAGCATTTCTTAGTTTTGGCACCATAAGTCCATGCTTCGTATCTACTGCTATTCCAATATGGTAATACTTTTTTAAGGTCATTTTTCCTTTATCAATTTCATCTATAGATGAATTAAAATTTGGAAATTTTTTAAGTGATGCAGTTAATGCTTTGACGATAAAAGCTAAAGGAGTAATTTTTTTTTTTTCTCCAGTGTAAATATCTGTAAGAGATGTTCTAAACTCCTCTAATTCAGTTATATCTGCTTCATCATGATTGGTCACATGGGGAATATTGGTCCAAGAATTCATAAGATATTTAGACGAAAGTCTCTTCACTCTTGGAATATCCTTTATTTCTGTTTTTCCAAATTCAGAGTGAGGATATTCTAGTTCTATCGTTTCATCTTTTTTGAATTCTTTTTCAGAATTTATCTTAGGTTTATTTGCGACAAATGACTTTACATCACTTTCAGTTACTCTTCCTAGTCTTTTACTACCTTCAACTTTACTAATATCAACACCAAGTTCTCTTGCGAATTTTCTGACTTTTGGTGAGGCTGCAGTTTTTTTAGAAAAATTTTTTACGATAACATTTTTTGATCCAACTTCTTTTCTAATTTCTATTTTTTTTTCTTTAGTATTTTCTTTTTTAATTGTTTTTATTTCTTCAGTTTTTAATTGAGTTTCTACTTGATTGTCTTTTGATTCAATTTCTAATATTTTATCACCTTCCGAAACCTTATCCCCAACATTTAAATTTAATTCTGTAACTATTCCATTATGTAATGAGGGTATTTCAATACTCGATTTATCACTTTCAATTGTTATTAAAGGATCATTTTTTTTAATCTCTTGACCCTTTTTGACTATAATTTCAATAACCTCTACATCTTTAAATTCACCAATATTTGGAACTTTTATATCTTTTTTGGGCATTCTATAATTTTGTTGGCATAGGTTTATCAATATCAATCTTATACTTTTTGATTGCTTCTTTTGCATATTTTGATGCAATAAGCTGTTCCTTAGCTAAAATACTCAAACCATATGTTGTGATATGTTCCTTATCAACTTCAAAAAATTTTCTTAACTTCTTTCTTGTATCACTTCGACCAAATCCATCCGTTCCTAATGAATAAAAACTTTTATTTACGTATGGTCTAATCTGGTCAGAATTCATTCTCATATAATCAGAAGCTGCTAAAATTGGTCCTTCAGTATTACCCAAACATTTTTCTACATAGCTTTTTTTAGGCTCTTTATCAGGATTTAGAAGATTGTATCTCTCTACCTCAAGGCCATCCCTTCTTAATTCATTAAAGCTGGTTACACTCCAAATCTCACTATCGATTTGATACTCATTTTGTAATATTTCGGCACCAGCTATCATTTCTCTTAAGATTGTGCCAGATCCAAGAAATTGAATTTTAGTTTTTTTATACTTGTTAAACTCCTTTATTTTATACATTCCTTTTAAAATACCTTCCTCACATGATTTATCTTTTGGCATTTCTGGATGAGGATAATTTTCATTCATGGTCGTAATATAATAGAAAATATTCTCTTTTTTCTCATGCATTCTTCTTAAACCTTCTCGAAAAATGACTGCAAGCTCGTAGTGAAATGTTGGATCGTATGATCTGCAATTAGGAATAGTTGAAGCCATCAAATGACTATGACCATCTTGATGTTGTAAACCTTCCCCAGCAAGAGTTGTTCTTCCAGCGGTTGCTCCGATCAAAAACCCTCTGGACTGGCTATCAGCACCCGCCCAAGCAAAATCACCAATTCTCTGAAAGCCAAACATTGAGTAAAAAAGATAAATTGGGATCATTTCTATATCATGGTTAGTATATGAAGTTCCTGCGGCGATCCAAGATGACATCGCTCCAGCCTCGTTAATTCCTTCCTCTAAAACTTGACCACTCTTTTCCTCTTTATAAGAACTTAATTGAGCAGAATCTTCTGGCTCATATTTTTGACCTTCATGAGCATAAATTCCTATTTTTTGGAAAAAACCCTCCATTCCGAATGTTCTAGCCTCATCAGGTATGATTGGAACCAGTCTTGGTGCAACATTTTTATCTCTCAAAAGGTTTGTTAACATTCTAACCAATGCCATTGTGGTCGACATTTCTTTTTCACCTGTAGAAACTTTCATATTATCGAAAATATCTTTTGGTGGTGCTTTAACAGGTTTGGCGTAAGTTGTTCTTTCAGGAATAAAACCACCCAGTTGAATTCGTCTTTCATTTATATATTTAATCTCTGGAGAATTTTGATCAGGCTTGTAGTATTCAATATTCTTAACTTGTTGATCTGTTAATGGAACATCAAACCTGTCTCTGTAATACATTAAGTCATCGATATCTAACTTCTTAGTCTGGTGAGTTGTATTTACACTCTCACCACTTTTGCCCATTCCATAACCCTTAATAGTTTTTGCAATTACAACTGTAGGACTTCCAACATTTTTAGATGCTTTATCATAAGCTGCAAAAACTTTATGAGGGTCGTGACCACCCCTGTTTAATCGCCAAATATCTTTGTCTGAAAGACTGGAAACCAACTCTTTGGTCTCTAAATATTTTCCAAAAAATTTTTCTCTCACATACGCACCGTCCCTTGCTTTCATTGCTTGATACTCGCCATCGACAGTCTCATTCATTGTTTTAACTAAATGACCTGTTTTATCATTGGCAAGCAATGGATCCCAATAAGAGCCCCAAATAACTTTTATAACATTCCATCCTGCACCTCTAAAAATTCCCTCTAATTCCTGAATTATTTTTCCGTTTCCACGAACTGGTCCGTCTAGTCTTTGAAGATTACAATTTACAACAAATATTAAGTTATCTAATTTTTCTCTTGCGGCTAAACCAATCGCGCCTAAAGATTCAGGTTCATCCATTTCGCCATCACCTAAAAATGCCCAAACTTTTCTACCTTCATCTTTAATGAGACCTCTATTGATTAAGTACTTCATGAATCTTGCTTGATAAATTGCAAGCATTGGACCTAATCCCATGGACACTGTTGGAAATTGCCAAAAATTCGGCATTAGCCAAGGATGAGGATATGAGGAAAGACCACCAGGGTTTACTTCTTGTCTAAAACTATCTAATTGTTTTTCGTTAAGTCTACCTTCTAGATAAGCTCTAGCGTACATACCTGGAGCGCTATGACCTTGAAAATAAATTAAATCTCCACCAAATTTATTATTTTTAGCTCTCCAAAAATGATTCATACCAACATCGTAAAGAGTTGCAGCAGATGCAAAAGTTCCAATATGCCCTCCAAGTTCTGGGAATTTTTTATTTGCTCTAACTACCATTGCAGCAGCATTCCATCTAATTAAAGATCTAATTCTTCTCTCTATGTTTTGATCTCCATTAGATTTTTTTTCCTCGTTAACTGGTATAGTGTTTATATAAGGAGTATTTTGCGTATAGGGTATATTGGCACCCTCCATATAAGCTTTGTTAATAAGTTCTTTAATTAAATAATGTGCCCTCTGATTTCCGTCTTTTTCTATTACTGCTGACAAAGACTCAAGCCATTCACTTGTTTCTAGTGGATCAATATCCCCCTCTTTAACTACTTGGATTATTTTTGGTTTTTCGATCTCAATTATTTTTTTTGGAATATTTTGGTCCTGATTTTTTCTTAAAGTACTCTCAGCTTCTTGAATTAAATTTTCAGTTTCTTTTGGAACACTTTCTTTTTGAGATAATGATTGATTTGAAGAAATATTTATTAATAGATCTCCCTTTGAAACCTTATCTCCAACTTTAACATTTACAGACTCGACTTTGCCAGAAAATATTGATGGTATTTCAACACTCGATTTATCACTTTCAATAGTAACAACAGGATCATTTTTTTTAATATCTTGACCCTCTTTTACTAAAAGTTCTATAACTTCCACGTTCTCAAAATCACCTATGTCAGGAACTAACAATTTTTCAGTCATTTTTAAAAGTTTTATACATAAAAAAAATTTACTTAATCTTTAATTTTAACACATTCTATCCAATTTTTTGACACTCTTTATTGAAATACATAAATAATGATTAAAAAGTTATTAAATATATTTATTCAACCAAAATTCAACACATATAAAGATGCTAATGTGTGGATCCAAAAAATCTTGTTAGAGGAAAAATACGGAAAAATTAATTCCTAAATTTTTTCTACACATAGCGCAATTCCCATACCGCCACCTATACATAGTGCGGCACAACCTCTTTCTTTATTCTGTTTTTTCATTTCATGTATAAGTGTCACAAGTATTCTTGCTCCAGATGCACCTATTGGGTGACCTAAAGCAATAGCCCCACCATTTACATTAACTTTGTTTTCATCAATACCCAATTCACTGATAACTGCTATAGCTTGAGCGGCAAAAGCCTCATTAATTTCAAATAAATCGATTTCATTTAAATTCCAATTTACTTTTTTTGATGCTTGGCGGATAGCTCCTATAGGACCAAGACCCATTAAAGACGGTTCCAAACCAACAGATGCCCAGGAAATAATTTTGGCCAATGGTTTAAGTGAATTTTGTTGAGCTTCCCTAAATGTAGTCAATAATAAAGCAGCTGCTCCATCATTTATACCAGATGAGTTTCCGGGTGTTACGGTCCCACCATCTTTAAAAGCTGTTTTTAATTTTTCTAAATCAGATAATTTTAAATCTTTTCTTGGGTGTTCATCTTTTTTTAAAATAATACCTTTGTGATTTATCTGCACTATTTCATCATCAAATTTATTATTTTCAATTGCAATTTCTGTTTTTTTTTGGGATTTAAGAGCAAATTCATCTTGTTGTTTTCTAGAAATATTAAACTTTTTTGCAACATTTTCAGCTGTAACTCCCATGTGGTAATTTTTAAAAGCATCAGTTAAACCATCATGAATCATAGTATTGATTAATTGATCTTTTGAAATTTCTTTTTTCTCTGAATAAAAATAAGAGTAAGGTGTCATCGACATATTCTCTTGACCCCCACAAATTACATTATTTGCATCTCCTAATTTAATTTGTTGGTAACCTGAAATAATGGCTCTTAGTCCTGATCCACAAACTTGGTTTACTAAATAAGCAGGTTTGGATACGGGGATCCCAGCATTTACTGCTGCTTGTCTCGCAGGGTTCTGTCCTCCACCAGCAGTTAAAACCTGGCCCATTATTACTTCATCAATTTGATTATTAGATATCTTGCTTCTTTTCAAAACCTCATTTATCACGATAGTGCCAAGTTGATCTCCTTTCAAATCTTTTAATGATCCCTTATAAGTGCCTATAGGAGTCCTAACTGCACTGCAAATGACCACGTCATCAGGTTTGTTGCTCATAAATTTTAATTTTATCTTATCATTAAAATACACTAAATATTGATATACTATAAACAAATATATTTATAAATGCGCCTGTAGCTCAATTGGATAGAGCGCTTGGCTACGGACCAGGAGGTTCTGGGTTCGACTCCTAGCAGGCGCACCATAAAAAGGAAAATTATGTTAAAATGGTTAGAAAAAATATCTCTTCAAATGTCAGTAATATATTTTTTTGTTTCTATTTTTGTAATTATATTAATCTTAACTTTTGTATTATAAATAATTATGTCTAATCAATTTGAACAAATCAGTCTCAAACCAGGTTTTATGAAACATAACGGAGGGCTTTTATTTAGAAATATCTCTGAAAATGAATACGAATTTAAATCAACGATTAATAATAATCATTTAAATGCTGCAGGAATTACTCACGGGGGTTATTTGTCTGCACTGATAGATGCCGGTGCCGGCACAGCAGCACATAGATCAGCTGATAATGCACCCTGCGTAACAATTTCTTTAGATATAAAGTTTATTGGATCATCAAAAGTTGATGATGAAATCTACGGTAAAGTTAAAATATTAAAAAAAACAAAAACTCTTGTATTTTTATTTTGTGAGTTAAATTGTAATGGAAAGATAATTACATCAGCATCAGGAATTTGGAAAATTTTAAAAATCAAAACAACTGACTAAACATTCAGCACATAATCTTTATAATTAATTTAATTATGTTAAGTTAAATTGTTATTTAAAAAAAAATGAGAACTTTTTATCCATCGATTCGGTCATGTTTTAGTCTATTTTTGTTCTTTAACAACAACTACATCTGGTAGATAAAAATTAAGATACACCAAAGATAGAAATGATAAAAAATAAAATTACAGCTGTTCTTGGTCCAACAAATACAGGTAAAACTCATCTTGCTATTGAGACTATGCTGTCGTTTGACACTGGAATGATAGGTTTTCCTTTGAGATTGTTAGCTAGAGAAGTTTACGACAAGGTAATTAAAAGGGTAAGTTTAGATAAAGTTGCATTAATTACTGGTGAAGAAAAAATAATTCCTACAAATGCAAAGTATTATCTGTGTACTGTTGAATCTATGCCTATTGATAAAGAATTAGATTTTGTAGGCGTGGATGAAATTCAAATGTGCGCAGACCATGAGCGAGGTCATATTTTTACAGACAGATTGTTGAACTTAAGAGGAATAAAATTAACAATGTTAATGGGATCAAATACTATAAGACCAATTATTTCTAATCTTGATGATGACATCGAATTTATAAATCGAACTAGACTTTCAAAACTTTCTTATGTTGGTCATAAAAAAATTTCAAGAATTCAAAGAAAAACCGCAATTATAGCATTTTCTGCAGAGGAAGTTTACGCCATCGCTGAACTTATAAGAAGACAAAAAGGAGGAGCTTCTATTGTTATGGGATCTCTAAGCCCAAAGACAAGGAATGCACAAGTAGAGCTGTATCAATCTGGAGATGTTGATTTTCTAGTAGCAACTGATGCTATTGGTATGGGAATAAATATGGATCTTGATCACGTTTATTTTTCCAATTTAAAAAAATTTGATGGAAAAAAATTAAGGAAGCTAAATTTAGCAGAAATTGGACAAATAGCTGGTAGAGCAGGAAGATATTTGAACAATGGAAATTTTGGTATAACAGGAGAATGTAAAGAAATAAATGCTGATGAAGTAGATCTATTGGAAAATCATAAATTTGAGGAAATCCAATCTTTATTTTGGAGAAATTCAAATTTAAACTTTGAGAGTCCTTTTAAATTATTAAAATCTTTAGAAGAAAAGCCTAATAGAAGATGGTTAAGAAAAATACATGAGTGCGAAGATGAAAAAGCCTTAAAATTTTTTTTAAGAGATAAAAATTTGGAAAATAGAAAATTTGATAAAGATAAATTAAGTCTTTTATGGGAATGTTGCCAAATACCAGATTTTGTTAAAAAAACCTATGGCAATCACTATGAAGTGATTGAAAATGTTTTCAAATATTTAACAAGTGAAAAGGGTAAAATTACAGATGATTATATGCGACTTCAACTCGTCAAACTTGATAAATTAGATGGAAATGTAGATTCTTTATCAAATAGAATTGCAAATGTAAGAACTTGGTCATATGTTTCAAATAAAAATAATTGGATAGAAAATCAAAACTATTGGATAGAAAAGACAAAACACTTAGAGGATAAGTTATCAGATAGATTACATGAGGAGCTTACAAAAACTTTTATTGACAAAAGGGCAAGTGTCCTAGCAAGAGGCTTAAAGCAAGATATGAAATTTGATACTAAAATTTTAGAAAATAACGAAGTAATGATTGATGATCAATTTATTGGAAAGATAAATGGACTTAAATTAGAACTAGATTTAAAAAAGGGTGCTTTAGAAACAGATATCAAATCGCTCAAAAAAGCAGCAAGACAGACAGTTGGTCCAGAACTTCAAAAAAGAATAGATACAATAATCGAGACAGGTTTAATAGAACTAAACGAGGATTTTAAAATTTATTGGAGAAAGTCTCCAATAGCAAAATTGCAACCAGGTAGAGACTATTTAAATCCAAATATTGTTCTTATAGTTGATGATATACTTGAAACAGATCAATTAAAAAAATTAAATAATTATTTAATGAAATGGCTAAAAAATAAAATACAAAATGTTTTGACCAATTTAATTGATTTGAGAAACCTTAAAGAAAAAAATTCATCAATTAAAGCTCTTGCATATCAATTGTATGAGAACAATGGAGTGCTTCAAAGAAATCAAGTTACAGATTATCTAAAAATATTAGGACAAAATGAGCGGAAATTTTTGAGAGATCAAGGAGTAAAATTTGGAAGATATCATGTATTTTTACATAAATTAATCAAACCAGAAGCTGTATCCCTAAGAACTTTGCTTTGGAAAAATTATCATCAAAAATATTTTAATTTAAAACCTCCTGTGTTTGGTTTAAATTTTTTAGAAAATGACAAGATTAAAAACAGAAATTTTATGTTACTTTGTGGATTTGAGAAATTTAACAATTTTTACGTAAGGATTGATATTTTGGAGAGATTATTTGTTCAAATTATTAATTCAAACTCAGAAAAGAATGAAATTAAGTTAATTCCTGAAATGTTAAATTTACTTGGATGTAACAAGGACAACTTTAAAAAGCTGTTAAAAATTATGGGTTATAAAGTTTTTGAAAAAAATAATGATATATTTTTTAAATATAATCCTAGAAAGAGCTCAAAAAAAGTAAGTGAAAAATTTGTTAAAGAAAGTCCTTTCAAAGTGTTAAAAAATTTAAATTTAAACCAGTAAGTAATGTTTTTTAAAGAAAAAAAAGGAGATACTAAAAATAGTGATTTAGCAAGAGTTGCAGCATTATTGATTCATGCCGCAAAAATTGATGAGAACTTTTCAAAAGAAGAAGAAATCATAATAAGTAAAGCACTTTTGAAAGTAGGTGCAGACCAAAATAATTTAGAAAATATTTTAAAAGAAGGTAAAGAAATAGAGGAAAACTCTAACCAAATTTTAGATTTTACAAGGGAAGTTAAAAATATGGATGATAAAAAAAAAATTGAAATTATAGAAACCCTTTGGAGAATAATTTACTCAAATAAAGAGGCAGATATGTTTGAAACTAATTTGATGAGACGACTTGCAGGCTTATTGTATATTGACAATAAGGTCATGGGAGATATCAAAGAGAAAATTAAAAAAGAAAATCAATAATGACATATATAGTTAACGACAAATGCATTAAATGTAAGTTAATGGACTGTGTTGAAGTTTGCCCTGTGGATTGTTTCTATGAAGGAAAAAATATGCTTGTAATTAAACCTGATGAGTGTATAGATTGTGGCGTTTGTGAGCCTGAGTGTCCTGTTGATGCAATAAAAGCTGATACAGAGCCAGGGTCTGAAAAATGGCTAGAAATCAATAAACAATATTCCGAAATCTGGCCGAATATAACAGTTAAGAAAGATCCTCCATCGGATCACGAAAAATATAAAGATGAGCAAAATAAGTTTGAAAAGTATTTTAAAGAAAACCTTTAAAAAAAGTAAAGCTACTAAATCGAAAAAAAAGGCAAAAACCAAAAAGGTTGTTAAATTAAAAAAAGTAAAAAACAAGATTAATAAATTACCAAAAAAATCAATTAAGACTAAAAAAATACCTTTAAAAAAATCTATAAAATCTGAAGCCAAAACTACAGTACAGAAAAGTGATGGTTTAAGAATTACAAAAAATAATGAGGCTAAACCAGAAATTAAAAAAGTAAAAAAACAAGAAACAGAAAAAAGAGAATATAAGATCAAAGATTACGTTGTATACCCAAAACACGGTGTTGGGCAAATTACTGAATTTAAAAAAATAAATATTGGAGGAATAGACGTTGAAACTTACGTTATAAAATTTGAAAAAGATAAAGCTAATGGGATGGTGCCTGTTAACAAACAATTACACTTAAGACCATTGGCTACTATCAATCAGGTAAATAAATGTATTTCAATATTAAAAAGTAAGCCTAAAATAAAAAGATCTATGTGGAGTAGGAGAGCACAAGAATATGAAGCAAAAATTTCATCAGGTAAGATTTATGAACTAGCTGAAGTAGTAAGAGACCTCAATAAGGGAGATGATTTAATGGTTGACCAATCTTATAGTGAAAGACAATTGTTTGAAAAAGCATATGAAAGAATTCTTTCAGAATTTCAAATAATTCTAAATCTATCATTAGAGGATACTCAAAAAAAATTAGATAAAGCTTTAAAAAGAAACTTAAATACTCAACCTAAACCAGATGCAGCACCAATAAAGCAAGCTTCATCAGATTTGCCTGAAGAAGAGGCTGTTTCAGAAAATGAAGAAGATATAGATGAATAAAAAAAAACGCCTCTCACACGTAAATCGTTATGAGAAG
This sequence comes from uncultured Pelagibacteraceae bacterium, assembly GCA_902597675.1. GTDB lineage: Bacteria > Pseudomonadota > Alphaproteobacteria > Pelagibacterales > Pelagibacteraceae > Pelagibacter. The sequence goes on from CACJYR010000006.1 coordinate 45,690, forward strand.
CGTTTTTAATAAAGAATACTAAGTTATTATCTTCTTCTTCTTTTTTTAGCTTTTTTCTTAGCTTTTTTCTTAGCCTTCTTTGCTTTTTTTCTTCTCTTAGGCATCTTTAGCTCCCTTTTTAAGTTAAACGAATCAATTGATTCGCTATTAGTTTATTTTTATTTTTTTATGTGCCTTATGTCAAATCTTTAATTTTAAAGAAAATTTTTAAAATAAAATTAAAATTTAAATTTTTTTTTAAAAAAATTTAAATCTTAAAAAAGTTAGTGTTTATGCGCTTAATAATCAAATATTTTATAAAAAATTAATAAAGTTTTTCTAAATCTTCTTTATATTTTTCTAAAATTTTTTTTCTTTTTAGTTTTAAAGTTGGTGTTAACATTCCATTTTCAATTGTAAATTCTTCATTAATTAATTTTATTTTTTTTACTCTCTCAACAAGAGATAAGTTTTTATTTAGATCATCTATATATAATTCAATTTCTTTTTTATTTTTTTCACTATCACTTACAATTAAAGCAACTAAATAAGTTTTTCTGTCTCCATAAACAAAACTTTGTTTAATTTTGTCGTCAAGACACAATAAATTTTCAATTTTTGAGGGTGAAATGTTATCACCACCAGAATTTACAATAATTTCTTTTTTTCTGTCAGTAATTTTCAAATTTCCTTCTTTTGTAATTTCACCTATGTCTCCTGTGTGTAACCAACCATTTTTAAGTATATCGTCTGTTTCTTTTTTCATATTCCAGTAACCAAGCATTACATTTTCACCTTTAACAAGAATTTCACCATCTTGTGCAATCTTTACCTCATTAGTTTTAAAAGGAGGTCCAACTGTCTCAATCTTGATTTTTTCAGGTATATTGCAACTTACAACTGGGGATGCCTCAGTAAGGCCATAACCTTGTAAAGTTGGCAGTCCGATAGAATTCAAAAATTCACCAATTTTTTGATCTAACGCGCCCCCTCCAGAAACAAAAGCCTTTAAATTTCCACCAAACTGATTTTTGATTTTTCGTCTTACTAATTTTTCACATAAGTAATTTAATATTTTTTCTCTAAAGCTCATATTCTCACCATTTAGTTTTTTTATTCCAAGCGAAATTGTCGAAGATATTAATTGTTTCTTGACACCTGTTTGCTTTGAAAAATTAATCGAAATCTTGCTATATAAATTTTGATAAAATCTAGGAACGGCAGTCATTATAGTTGGTTTGGCAACTGACATATTAGATAATAATTTTTCTAAACTTTCAGCATAGTAAATTTTTGCTCCTAATGTGATTTGTACAAATTGAACAGCATGTTCATATGAATGAGATAAAGGTAGCCAAGTCAAAAAAACAGGTTCACTATCTTTAACTAACGAATTCAAAATTTCTTGCGCACCCTCACAATTAGATAAAATACCCCCATGACTCAGCATTACACCTTTAGGGTTACCAGTTGTTCCTGATGTATAAATAATACAAGCTAGATCTTTTCTTTCAATATTTTGATTAAAGCTTAAATGATCTAAAGTTTTTTCTTTAGAAAATCTTTCAAAAATATTTTCTATACTATCAATTTGGTCATCTATATTTTCTATTGATAAAACTTTTATTTTATCTGAAATGAATTTATCTATTTTTTTTAGTTGAATATTATTTGAGACAATACAAATTTTTGGATTACAATCATTAATGATATATTCATAATCTTTTTCAGAGTAAGTTGTAAATAAAGGAACTGTCACCCCACCAGCGTTCATTATGGCTATATCAGAAATAAGCCATTCAGGTCGATTTTCAGATAATAAAATGCACCTATCCCCTTTAGATAAATTTTTTCTTAAATATTCAGATAAAATTTGAATATTTCTTTCAACTTGTTTCCAAGTAAGAAAATCTTTCTTATTATCCTTTAACCATTTTAAAAATAACTTATCGGAAGTAGAGTTTAACTCATTATACTTCGTAAAAAAAAGTTCTACTAAACTGTTAATTTTACTTAATTCCATAATTTGGTGGGCGAAGAGAGAATCGAACTCTCACTTCTTGCGAAACACGATTTTGAGTCGTGCGCGTCTACCAGTTCCGCCATTCGCCCTAGTTATTTAATAATTTATTAAATAGTATAAGAACTAAAATTATATTAAAACCAAAAAATGTTTAAAAGTCTTTACAAAAAATGTTTAGATTTAGCAGCTCACAAAAGTTCTAAATATTATTTGGCAATAGTCTCTTTTGTTGAAAGTTCATTTTTTCCTATTCCACCAGATGTAATGGTTATTCCAATGGTAATGTCAAAAAAAAATGATTTTATTAAAATCTTTCTTATAACTACAATTTTTTCAGTTTTGGGTGGTATGCTTGGTTACTTAATTGGTGCGTTCTTTTTTGAATTTGGAACACACATTATGAGTTTTTATGGTTATGAGGATAAATTATCAAAAATTAAAGAAAACTTAGTTAACACTGATGGTTTTTATGCTTGGTTAGGAGTACTTTTTTTAGCTGGTTTTACTCCTCTTCCATATAAAGTTTTTACAATTGCAAGCGGTTTAATAGGATTTAACTTTTTAATCTTTGTTTTAATAAGTTTAATTTCCCGAGGATTAAGATTTTTCATCGTATCATACCTTTCTTATAAGTTCGGTGATTTATTTAATGAATATATGGATAAGCATGGGTCAAAATGGTTTACAATAATTGGAATATTAATTGTTATTATTGGCTTAATAATTTATCTGATTTTTAAATCTCATGTTTAATCTTAAAACTGAAATTTACTTGAGAATAATTTTTCTATTAAGTTTAATAGCTTTGATTTCTGCTTATTTTATAGAGCATATTCTAGGCCACCAACCATGTAATTTGTGTTTGATAGAGAGAATTCCTTATGGGTTAAGTATAATTTTGATATCTTTAATGTTTATTATAAAAAAAAATGAAAATTTCTTTATTTTGCTTTTAATACTAACTTTTATTTTTTCTTTTTTTATTTCATTGTATCATTTCGGCATAGAACAAGGCATTTTTCAAGAATCAACTATTTGTAGTGTAAAAAACTTTTCTGAAAACATAAGTAAAGAGGAATTACTAAATCAACTAAGTGAAAAAACTATAAGCTGTAAAGATGTGACATTTAGGATTTTAGGATTATCGCTTACTACTATTAATATTGTAATAAGTATATTATTTATTATAACCTTAATAAAAATTTTTACTAAATATGAAAAAAACTGATAGTAGAGTTGAAGAATTTATTAGAGTTGACCATGCGGGCGAGAGGGGTGCTGTCAAAATTTATGAAGGTCAGTTATTAGCTTTAAATACAATTGTTAAAAATGACAATTTAAAAAAAACAATTGAGGATATGAAAGAACATGAAGTTGAACATTGTCAATTTTTTGAAAACGAAATAAAAAAAAGAAATATTGAGCCAACAAAATTTTTGCCATTGTGGGATCTGCTAGGTGTAGGTTTAGGTTTTGGGTCTACTATTCTTGGGAAGAAAGCAGCTATGCTTTGTACTGCCTCCGTTGAGGAAGTAATAGATAAACATTACCAAGATCAAATAAATCAACTTGGTCCTGAAGAAAAAAATCTTAAAAAGAAAATTATAAAATTCAGAGAAGATGAACTCCATCATAAAGATATAGCTTATGAAAAAGGAGCTACCAAAAAAGGAATTTACTCAATTATGGATAAAATAATAAAAACAGGTTCAAAAATAGCAATTCGAATATCAGAAAAAGTATAAAATTTAGGCTTCTAATTCAACATCCCAATATAAATAGTCCATCCAGCTTTTATGTAAATAATTTGGGGGGAAATTTTTTCCATTACGATGTAAATCTTCTGTAGAGGGTTGAAAAGGATATTGCGTCAATTTCATGCCCGATAATTTTAACAGTTTGCCTCCTTTTTTAACATTACAAGCTGAACATGCTGTAACAACGTTATCCCAGTTGGTTTCTCCACCTTTTGATCTAGGCAATAAATGATCAAAGGTTAATTCCTCGTTGCTGCCACAATACTGGCAAGAAAACTTATCTCTTAGAAAAACATTAAATCTTGTAAAACTTGGTTTAGATTGAGGAACAATATAATCTTTTAGAGCAATTACACTAGGCAATTGCATATTAAATGATGGACTTCTCACTACACGATCGTAATTACTGACTATAATTACACGATCTAAGAAAACTGATTTAACAGTATCCTGCCACGACCATAGAGATAAAGGATAGTAGCTTAATGGTCTATAATCAGCATTTAAAACTAGTGCAGGACATTTTTCTAGTGAAACATCTTGATCAATAAAATTGTTCATATCAAATTTTAACTTAAATAAAAATTTTTTTCAATATTTAGGAATTATTAAATTTTTTTAAGATATAATTCAATGCAATACTTGAAGCATTTATAGGAATATGGTGGTCACAATTTTTTATGAGATGCGTCTCAATGTCTATATTATTTCTAATAAAAAAATCTTTTGCCTCTAACATAAAATTTGGTGAGACAACTTGGTCAGAATCACCATGAATTAACAAAATACTTGATGAGTTTTTTTTTCTTAATTTCAAATCCTTTTCATCAATAATTTTTCCAGAAAAACCCACAACACAATTAAAAGGTTTTTCAGAAGTAAGTCCTAAGTTTATTGACATCATACAACCTTGGCTAAAACCAGATAAACAAATTTGATTATTTTCAAAATTAAATTCTTTTTTAATTTCATCAATAAATTTTGATAATTTTTTTTCAGCCTTTATAGATTGGTCCAAAATATACTCTGGATCATCCTTGCTTAAATCAAACCACTGATATCCATTTGGGTTTATACTGCATGGTTCATGACCATTAGGACAAATAAAAATAGTATTAGGTAAATGTCTTTTCCAGTTCAGTGAGAGCATACTAATATCCTTGCCATCACCACCATAACCATGAAGTAAGATGATAGCATTTTTAATCTTTTTATTAGTCTCTGGTTTGACCATTACTGAATCTAGGCAAAATGTCATAGTGTGTGAATTATGTTTTTTTATTTTAAAAACACCCTACAATACCTTCATGATATCTGGAATGGTAGTTAAAATATTATCTATAATTTTGTTAATGGCGGTTGGGATTGTTTTAATTCTTGGTATCGGAACTTTATTTAAAGGTGGTGAAACCAGCAAAAAATATTCAAATAAGTTAATGCAGTTAAGAGTTTTGCTTCAATTTATTGCAATAATTGCTTTGGTTGGTTTTGCATATTTTTTCAAAAATTAGTTGTAACTAGCCAACCATTCAACAAAATTTTTCTCCTTAAAATCTATTGACCCAACAATTCTTGCAAACTCATATCCATCCTTGTTTATCAAAATTGTGGTGGGCACTCCTCTTAATCCAAACTTTTTCGCTAAGGTAATTGGTGAGTCGAAATATATCTTAAGATTATATATACCTAAATCCTCAAAAAATTTAGATGCTTTTTCTAAATTATCCTGACCAACATTGATCGGAAATATTTTTAAATTGTTTAAATTTTTTTGAGATTGCAATTGATCAAGAGATGGCATTTCCTCTTTACATGGAGCACACCAAGTTGCCCAAAAATTGAGTAAAACCAAATTGCCTTCAAATTGATCAAGTTGAATTTCATTACTCTGATCATCTAAAAACGTTAATCCATCATATTTTTTAAGCTCTTTATTGATAACAAGATTTTTTATATCTTTGATTTCTGCTGCAACACAATTAGATATTAAAAAAGCAAATAATATTAAAAATCTCATGTTAAATAGGTATAATTAATTATCATGTCGAAAAATAAAAACAACCAGGCAATATGGGGCAATAGAATAAAAAAAAACACTTCATCAATTTTTCAAAAAGTGGGAAGTTCTATAGATGTTGATAAGAGACTATATAAAGAGGATATAATTGGATCAATTGCACATGCCGAAATGTTATTTAAACAAAAAATTATCACTTTTAAAATAAAGAATAAGATTGTTTATGGTTTAAACAAAATCAAAAAAGAAATAATGAACAAAAAATTTCAATTTAATAAAAAGTACGAGGATATTCATATAAATATTGAAAAAAGACTTTTCGAAATAATTGGTGAAGATGCGGGTTTTATTCACACAGCACGATCAAGAAATGATCAAGTGATCACAGACTTGAAAATTTGGATGAAATCATCAACCAAAGAAATTAATGTTCTATTAGATACTATTATTAAAAGTGTAATAAAAGCAGCAGAAAAAAATATATATACTCTTATGCCTGGATTTACTCATTTAAAAAATGCTCAGCCGGTTTCATTTGGCCACTATTTGATGGCTTATGTTGAAATGTTTAAAAGAGATAAAAAGAGATTCATAAATAATCTAGATAGTTTAAATGAAAATCCTTTAGGTGTTGCTGCTTTAACTGGAACCTCTTTTAATATTGATAGAAATTACACTACAAAAAAACTTGGATTTACAAAACCAACTAATAACTCAATAGATACAATTTCTGACAGGGATTTTGTGCTAGATTTTCTTTACTCTATTTCAGTCTGTGCCATGCATATTTCTAGAATAGCTGAGGAACTTATCATATGGAACTCTGATGCTTTCAAGTTAATAAATTTATCAGATAAAGTTGTAACTGGTTCTTCGATAATGCCACAAAAAAAAAATCCAGATTTACTGGAATTTTTACGAGGAAAGTCTGGAATTATTTATGGTAACTTGTTTTCTATGCTTACAGTTTTGAAAAGTTTACCTTTATCTTACTACAAAGATCTTCAAGACGATAAAGAAATTGTTTTTAAATCTAATGATACACTACAAAATTGTTTAAAAATACTTGATGAGATTCTTAAAAATTTTACACCAAATAAAAAACAAATGATAGAGTTAGCTAACACAGGATATTTGACTGCAACTGATCTTGCAGATTATCTCGTAAAAAATCACTCAATGCCATTTAGAAAAGCATACAAAGTGACTGCTAATATTGTGAACTTTGCTGAAAAAAAGAAAAAAAATCTCGATCAATTAACGCTGGCTGAACTTAAAAAAATTGAACCAAAACTATCAAATGATGTATTAAAAGTGTTTGATTTAAAGAATTCTGTAAATTCTAAGAAATCATATGGTGGAACATCTTTTGATAATATTAAAAAAATGATATTGAAATATAAAAGAAAAAAATGAAAAAAAAAATTATTTTAGCAATAATTGTATTTTCTACATTGATCGCTTGTGGAAAAAAAGGAGACCCAGTTTATAAAGAATCTCAAAGTAATTCAAAAATACAAAGCTACTTTCTAAATAAAGCTTAATGAGATTTTTAAATAGTAAACTTAAGATTGAAAATGCAATCCTGCAAAATATTGCTAAAAAATATGGAACACCTGCATATTGCTACTCGTATAAACAACTAAGAGAAAATATAAATGATTTTAAAAAAAATTTTAAATCCATATCACCATTAATTTGTTTTGCTATTAAATCAAATACTAACTTAAATTTAATAAAAGAAATAAAAAAATTTGGACTTGGGGCAGATGTTGTATCAATGGGTGAATTAATGTTAGCTCTTAAGGCTGGAATTAGTCCAAAGAAGATTGTTTTTTCAGGAGTTGGTAAGACTTCCAAAGAAATCAATTTTGCAATTGATAAAAATATTTTATTAATAAATTCAGAGTCCAAAAGCGAAATCATAGAAATTGATAAAATTGCTAAAATAAAAAAAAAACAAGTTAATATTGGTATTAGATTAAACCCAAATACTGATGCGAAAACTTTGAGCCAAATATCGACAGGTAAAAAAGATAATAAATTTGGAGTTAATGATAAAACATTTTTTGAACTTGTAAGATATTGTAAGAATTCTAAAAATATTAATTTAAAATGTTTAAGTGTTCATATTGGAAGTCAAATTTTAGACCATAAACCCTATGAAAAGATGTTAAGAATATTAGATAAAATCATCAAAAAAACCCAATATAAATTTGATTTTATTGACCTTGGGGGAGGTATGGGCATCCCATACAATAATGATAAAAAACTAAATTATAAAAAATATCATTCAGCAATTAAAAAATTTTTAAAAAATAAAAAATCTCAGATTATATTTGAGCCAGGTAGATCGATAATCGGCAATACAGGAGTTTTAATATCAAAAGTAATTTACATAAAAGAGGGTTATAAAAAAAATTTTGTTATTCTAGATGCTGCTATGAATGATTTAATGAGACCCGCACTTTATGGTGCAGTACATCGCATCTTACCTTTGTTAAAAAGAGGTAAAAAATCAAAGAAAATTTATGAATTTGTTGGCCCAATTTGCGAAAGCACCGATAAGTTTACGTCCATAAAAAATTTTCAAGAACTAAAAGAGAAAGATTTTATCGCAATTTGCGATGTAGGTGCCTATGGTATATCACTCAGTTCTAATTATAATCTTAGACCTAAACCTATAGAAATATTAATTAATGGATCTACAATAAGAGTAGTTAAAAAAAGACAAAAGCACCATGAGATAATTTAGCTTTTGATAATTAATGATAAGAAACTTTCTATTTTCAATTTTCTTTTTTTCAGGAATAATTTTAATTTCAATTATTTTTCTGCCAGCGTTAATCTTACCACAAAAATTTACACTTTTTGGTGGGAAATTAATGGGTTATTGGGCTGCTATTTGTTTAAAAATTTTCTTGTCCACAAAAATCATTGTCAAAGGTAAAGAAAATTTAATTAAAAATGAAAAATTTTTTATTGCTTCCTCTCATCAATCTATGTTTGAAACTTTTTTCCTACAAACGATTTTTAATTCTCCTGTATTTATCTTAAAAAAAGAATTACTTATGATACCTATTTTTGGCTGGTACTTAAAAAAAATAGGATCAATTTCTATCAAAAGAAATAAGGTATCGAAAGAAAACATCAATTTTTTTGAAGATATTTCTAAAATAATTGCAAATACAAATCGACCAATAATAATTTTTCCTCAAGGAACTCGAGTATTACCCCACGAACAACCTCCATTTAAAAAAGGTGCATCAAGGATTTATGAAGAATTGAAAATAAAATGCCAACCGGTTGCTATTAATTCTGGTTACGTCTGGCCAAAAAAAGGAAAAAAAGATAGTAACAAAACAATTACAATTTCAATTTTGCAACCTATCAAACCTGATTATTCCAAGGAAGAATTTTTAGGGATTTTAGAGAAAACTATATATTCTGAACTTAAATTGCTAAATTAACCTTTCATAGGCATA
>CACJYR010000007.1 GCA_902597675.1 uncultured Pelagibacteraceae bacterium
AATTTTAAAATAGAAGAAACAGAAAAATTTTATATTGAACGAATAAATATTTTTGGAAATTATATAACATTAGAGTCAGTGATAAGAAATCAAATTGAAATTGATGAGGGTGATCCTTTTAATCAAATACTCTATTCAAAATCTTTGAATAATATTAAAGCTTTAAATTTTTTTGAGAATGTCGAAGGTGAGATTTTAGATGGAAAAGAATTTAATACAAAAATAATTAATATAAATATTACTGAAAAAGCTACGGGTGAAATCTTTGCTGGTGTGGGTACAGGAACAGAGGGCTCCTCTTTTTCATTTGGAGTAAAAGAGAACAATTATTTGGGAAGAGGCGTAAAAGTTGATAGTAACTTAAATGTTTCAGATGAGAAAATAAAAGGAAAGTTTATAGTTTCAAACCCAAATTATAAAAATTCTGACAAAAGAATTGATTTAGCGCTTGAAGCTTCTTCAATTGATAGACTAGGGACATCTGGATATAAATCTAATGTAACTGGATTTACAATTGGTACACAATTTGAGTATTTAGACGATTTTAGGCTTGGATTATCTTCCAAAAATAATATTGAAAAAATAGAAGTCGATGGAAGTGCATCTGCTAAACAAAAAAAACAAGATGGAAATTATTTTGATAGTTTTATTGGGTTAGACTTTATTTATGATAAAAGAAATCAAAGATATCAAACAACAAGTGGTTTTTTAAGTGATTATAATTTGAATTTACCAATTTTGAGTGACACAAATACCCTCACTAATGTTTATAATTATAAAGTTTTTAAAGAATTATATGAAAATAATGTCTCCTCATTTTCATTTTTAATAAAGACAGCGAATTCACTAAGTGGAGATGATGTTAAACTTTCTGAGAGAATGTATATACCTGGAAGAAGATTGAGAGGTTTTGAAACAGGTAAAATTGGACCAAAAGATGGAAGTGATTTTATTGGTGGAAATTATGTTTCAACTATTAATGCAACAACTTCTTTACCCAAAATATTAGAGAATGTTCAGAATGTCGATGTTGTTATGTTTGCAGATGCAGCAAACATATGGGGCGTTGATTATGATAATTCACTAGATAAAGGTGGTATTAGAAGTTCAGTCGGAGTAGGATTAGATTGGTTGACACCCATTGGACCTTTAACCTTTTCATTTGCTAAACCAATAACCAAAGAATCTACGGATATAGAGGAAACATTTAGATTTAATATAGGTACCAGTTTTTAAATGAATATTTTTAAAAAATTTATCACTATTTTTATAGTGTTATTTTTGTTTGTGCCCTCATCTAATGGTGAAGATAAAATTGTTTATTTAGATTTAGATAACGTTGTAACTAACACGAATGCTGGTAAATCAATTTTAGATAAACTAGAAAAATCTAAAAAATCAGCGCTATTAAGATTTGAAAAAAAAGGAAAGGAATTAAAAATTATTGAAGATGAAATTAAAAAACAAAAAAATATTATTTCTGAAGAAGAATTAAGAAAAAAATTGGTTGAATTCAGAAAAGAGCTTTCAAATTTTCGTCAAGAAAGACAAAAAGTTATCAATGAATTTAATCAAAAGAAAAAACTGGAATTTGATCAATTTTTTAAAAAAATCACACCTATGATAGAAAAATATGTTAGTGAAAAAAATATTGATATGGTACTTGATAGAAAAAAGGTTTTTGTAGCAAGTAAAAAAAAAGATATTACAAAAGAAATTATAAAGATAATTAATACCAATTTAAAATGAAAACTCATTTAGATAAAAAACAAATCATTGAATTATTACCTCATCGTGAACCTATGCTGTTAATAGATGAACTTTATGATATTAAAAAATTATTTTCTGCTACAGCTGTTGTTAATGTTAAAAAAGATAGTTTTTTTGTAAATGGTCATTTCCCGGGACAACCGGTTATGCCTGGGGTTTTAATTGTAGAGTCCTTTGGTCAAGCCGCAGCAGCTTTGACTGCTCATGGTTTAGATAAATCAACATATGAAAATAAATTGGTATTTTTAATGGGTGTAGAAAAAGCAAGATTTAGAAATCCGGTCATACCTGATTGTAAACTAATTCTAAAAATTGAGGCCATTAGGTCTCACGGACGTGTTTGGAAATATAAAGGTGAAGCATTTGTTGATGATAAAAAAATGGCAGATGCAATATGGTCAGCTACAATTGTCGACAAGAAATAATTAGCAATAATTCTTGATAACACAACAACCTTTGCTTTGGTAAAAGTAGTTATGTCTAATCCATTTTTTACTAATAATGGACCATTTAAAATTTCAGAAATCCTCAAAATTTTAAAAATTGAACTTAAAATTGAGGAAAATCTGATAGTAAAAGATGTTCAAGATTTATATAACGCTGACCAAGACTGTATAACATTTTTTCACTCAAAAAAATATAATCAAATAGTAAAAAAAACCAAAGCATCATATTGTATCACAACACAAAATTTAAAAGACTATCTTCCAAAAAATTGCACTCCTATTGTGGTTGAAAATGTATTAAATTCAATTTCACTTGTTACTCAAAAGTTTTATCCAAATTCAATTGAGGATGAGTATGATGCCTCCGCTGTTGATATAAAAGATACCAACCTAAAAGATATAGTAACTGCTGGAAAAAACGTATTAGTTGGAGAAAACGTCAAAATTGGAAAAAATTGTTTAATTGGACATAACTCAATTATAGAACGCAATGTTCAAATTGGTGATAATTGTAAAATTGGATCTAACACTATTTTAAAAAATTCTGTGATAAAAGATAATGTAACTATTTTAGATAATTGTGTAATTGGAAAAAAAGGATTTGGTTTTTTTCCATCAAGGAGTAAAAATTTGAGATATCCTCATATAGGTATCGTTATAATCAATGAAAATTCTGAAATTGGATGTGGATCTACAATAGATCGTGGTTCTTTATCTAATACAGAAATTGGTAAAAATACTTTTTTAGATAATCAAATTCATATAGCTCATAATGTTAAGATTGGTGAAAATACAATTATAGCTGGACAAGTCGGAATTGCAGGAAGTTCGATTATTGGTAATAATGTGAAAATTGGCGGTCAAGCTGGAATATCCGGACATCTAAGAGTAGGAAATAATGTTGAAATCGGTGGTGGCAGTGGTGTTATAAAAGATATTCCTGATAATGCAAAAGTTATGGGTTATCCAGCAAAAAGTATTAGAGAATTTTTGAAAGATAATAGATGATACATAACACTGCTATCGTTGATCCAAAATCTAAAATTTCATCTAACGTAGAGGTAGGTCCCTATTCAGTAATTGGACCAAACGTTGAGGTAGGAGAAAATACTATTATCCAATCTCATGTTAGTATTGTGGGAAACACTAAGATTGGGAAGAAAAATAAGATTTATCCATTTGCTTCTATTGGAAACGATCCTCAAGATCTTAAATTTAATGGTGAGAATACTAAATTAGAAATTGGAGATAACAATAAAATAAGAGAATATGTAACAATAAATCCAGGCACTAAAGGTGGCGGTGGTATTACTAAAATTGGTAATGGATGTTTATTTATGGTTTCTTCACATATAGCACATGATTGCTTAGTCGAGGATAATGTAATACTTGCAAATAATGTTCCTCTTGGCGGACATGCACATATTGAGCAAAATGTAATAATCGGAGGTAATTCAGCTGTACAACAATTTACTAGAGTAGGTAAGTTTGCAATGATAGGTGGAATGTGTGGAGTTGTAAGAGACATCATCCCATATGCCATGGTACATGGAAATAGAAGTGTTCTTCAAGGTTTAAATTTAATTGGTTTAAGAAGAAAAAATATACCCAATAAAGAAATTTTAGTCTTAAGTGAAGCATACAAAGAAATCTTTAAAAACGAAAATTTGACGGAAAATTTGAAAAATTTAAACGTTGAATTCAAAAAAAATAGTCTTGTAAAAGACGTTGTTGATTTTTTAGAAAAAGATAAAAAAAGACCAATATGCACACCTTTTTCAAAATAAAATGATAGGTTTGTTTTTAGGTGATACAGATTTTTCGAAAATTGTTCTAAAAAAAATAAAAAAATTAAAAAAAAAGTACTTTATAATTGATTTTTCCAATAAGAATGTTTTTGCTAAAGAAAAAAATTCTTACAGAATTAGTATTGGTAAATTTGGGAAAATAATAGACCTAATTAAAAAGCAAAAATCGAATAAAGTTCTTTTTGCTGGGAAAATCGCTAAACCAAAATTTTCTACATTAAGATTAGATTTAAAGGGCATTTATTACATGCCGAGTATTATAAAAGCTGCTAAATTGGGAGATGCAGCTATAATTAAAGTTATAATTGCAATCCTTAAAAGTGAAAAAATTGATGTTATAAGTTCAATTCATTTCAATCCTGAGTTAACCGGTAAAAAAGGTTTACATACAAAGATAAAACCATCTCGAGCTGATATTAAATCAATAAATAGAGGTATTAAATATTTAGCTAAAACTAATAGTTATGATCATATTCAAGCACTAGTAGTAAGAAATAATAAGATAATAGCAAAAGAAGACAATAGAGGTACCAAACAAATGATGAGTAAATTAAAGAATAATTCTGGTGGTATTTTAATTAAATTCCCCAAAAAAAAACAAGATTTGAGAATGGATTTACCAACAATAGGGATACAAACCATTAAAGATTGTAAAAAATATGGATTAAAAGGAATAGTTCTTAAATCAAAAAAAAATATCTTTTTAGATAAATCTAAAAGTATTGAATTTGCTAATAAAAATAAAATTTTTATTTTGATAAAATGAAAAAAATATTTGTACTTACAGGAGAACCCTCCGGGGATAAATTAGCTTCCACAGCAATTTCAAAACTTCAAAAAGATTATACGGATATTAAATATTTATCTGTAGGTGGGTCAAATTTAAGAAAAATTGGAATAGAGTCTATCTTTGATTTGAAAGAAATAACTTATTTAGGTTTTACGAGTGTTTTGTTAAATATTTTTAAAATTAATAAAAGAATTAATCAAACTGTTGAAGAAATCTTGAAATTCAATCCAGATATTTTGTTTAGTGTTGATAGTCCAGATTTTACTTTAAGAGTTGCAGAAAAGGTAAAAAAAATTAATCCTCAAATTAAGACAATTCACTATGTAGCCCCGCAAGTTTGGATTTGGAGAAAAGGAAGGGTAAAAAAGATTAAAAAATTTATTGATCATATTCTTTTATTATTTGATTTTGAAAAAAAATTTTTTGATGAAGAGAATATAAATAATACTTTTGTAGGTCATCCGTTAATAGAAAATAATAAAAATAATAAAACAGATATCAATAATTTTATTTCTAATAATAAAAAAATAATCTCTATATTTCCAGGTAGTCGAAAATCAGAAACAAATGTTTTGTTACCAATATTGATTGATTTTATAAATATGATGAATAAAAGAAATTCAAATTATAATTTTATTTTTCATGCTACTGAAGAAAACAAAAATAATATTGTTGAGTATATTAAAGATAAGGGTTTAAATAATATTGATGTAATTTCAGATGAAAATATGAAAAAGGAAATATTAATAAATTCAATTTTTGCTGTATGCAAGTCAGGAACAATATCTCTTCAAGTCTGTAATGCTAATGTTCCTTCAATAATTATTTATAAGTTAAATTTTATAAATTTTATGATTTTTAAATTATTGGTAAATGTAAAATTTGCGAATATTATCAATATAATTAATAATAAAGAAGTCATTCCTGAATTGTTGCAAAGTGAGTGTAATGCAAAAGAAATTTATAACTCTGTTTTATATATGCTTAAAAATCCAGAGATTGGAAAAAAACAATTAGAACAATGCAATCAAACTTTAAAAGGAATTAGATCGAATTCTTCATCATCTAATGAAGTAGCTACAATCTTAAGAAATAGTCTTGTTGGATAATCTTTTTTCAACCTCCTCTTTACCTAGAGATACAATTATATCATAAATACCAGGACCAAATTTTGACCCTGTTAAAGCCACTCTTAAAGGCTGACCAACACCTTTAAAATTGGTGTTATTAGATTTTATTAGTTCTTGAACTATCGGTTCTAAATTTTCTCTTGTAAAGTTGCTTATTTCTTTAATATTATCTCTAAATTCAGAGATAATTTTTTGCGCATTAGCATCAATTAATTTTAGATCTTCTTTATTAAAATTAACTTCATCATTAATAATATATTGGCTATTATTATAAATATCCTCTAATGTTTTAGCTTTATTCTTAAGAAAACTTAAAGATTTTTTAATTTTATCTTTTTTTTCCCCAATAATCTTATTTTTAAAAATCTCACAATAATTAATTAGTTGATTAAAAAGTTCGTTTTCATCAATGCTTTTTATATAGTGTTCATTCATAGATAGAATTCTACTTAAATCTAATTTTGATGGTGATTTTCCAATACCTTCAAGATTAAAATATTTTACACTTTCATCTAAAGTAAAAATTTCTTTATCTTCATATGACCAACCCAATCTTAAAAGATAATTTCTCAAAGCATCTGGCATAATACCAATTTTAGAATAGTCCTCTAAAGTTGATGCTTTATCTCTTTTTGATAATTTTTTTCCCTCAATTGTATGAATTAGTGGTATATGTGCAAATGTTGGTAAAGCCCATTCCATTGCTTCATAAATTTGAATTTGTTTAAACGTATTGATTTTATGATCATCACCTCTAATAATGTGTGTCATATTCATTTGATGATCATCAACAGCAGCAGATAAATTATAAGTTGGTGTACCATCATTTCTTAAAATTACAAAATCTTCGATGGTATTATTTTCAATTTCTACATTTCCCTGAACTTTATCTTTTAGTATTGATGTACCATCAATTTTACTTTTAAATCTAATAACAGGTTTTATATCTTTAGGAGCTTCATTCTCATTTTTGTCTCTCCATTTTCTATCATAAACATATGGAATTTTTTTTTGTTTAGCCCTTTTTTTTTGTGATTCAATTTCTTCAGTTGAGCAATAACATCTATAAGCACTACCTTTTTTTAATAGTTCCTTTGCAACTTTTATATGATTGTCGATTTTTTGAGATTGTATATATTCTGCTCCATCATGACTGATACCTATCCATTGCAGAGATTTAATAATTTGATTTTTGTATTCCTCTTTTGATCTTTCTTTATCTGTATCTTCTATCCGTAGATAAAAATTACCATTTTGGTTTTTTGAATATAACCAATTAAATAAGGCTGTTCTCACCCCACCAATATGCAAAGGTCCAGTAGGTGACGGAGCAAATCTAGTTGCTACTTTTTTCATTAAAAATGGTTTAGACTATTTTTTTAGAAGTTTCTATATAAAGATACTAAAACACCTTGAACTTTTACTCTATCAGGGCCAAAAATTTTGGTTTCATAGTTTTTATTAGCACTTTCTAACGCTACTACTTTACCTTTTTTTCTTATTCTTTTAAGCATAGCTTCGTGTTCGTCAATTAAAGCTACCACTATTTTTCCATTATCGGCTGTATCGGTTC
The DNA here is from genome assembly GCA_902597675.1 of uncultured Pelagibacteraceae bacterium. Classification (GTDB taxonomy): domain Bacteria; phylum Pseudomonadota; class Alphaproteobacteria; order Pelagibacterales; family Pelagibacteraceae; genus Pelagibacter. The sequence goes on from CACJYR010000007.1 coordinate 7,518, forward strand.
TTTTGATGATGACTGTGTCACCCTCATGAATTCCAGCTTCAATCATTGAATCTCCTTGAACTTTAAGGCCAAAATAATCTCCATTTTTTTCTAAGTTATTTGGTAATGGAATTCTAGAAACTTCATTTTGAATTGCTTCAACAGGTGTTCCAGCTGCTATTTTACCTAAAACTGGCACCTCTGCATCGTCGGATAAAGGTTTTTCTTCATCCAAACCCCCTTTAATAACACTTGGGGAAAAATTATTGTAAATATCATTTGCAGAAGCAGTCTCTGGTAATTTTATAACCTCTAAAGCTCTAGCTTTATGAGCAAGCCTTTTAATGAAACCTCTTTCTTCTAAAGCACTAATTAATCTGTGAATCCCAGATTTTGATTTAAGATTTAGTGATTCCTTCATTTCTTCGTAAGAAGGGGATACACCAGAGCTCCTCAACTTCTTGTTGATAAATAAAAGCAGGTTTTTTTGTTTTTTTGTTAGCATAAGAACAAATATCGTACAAACAATGTTCTATAAAAGTTCTTCATGATTAACAATAGTTAAAAAGTTAAGAAAATAATGACTTTTTTGACTATAAAACGGAAAAAATCGAATTATCGTTTAAATTTTTTAAAAGTGATTCACCAATTAAAAAGGTTTTGATGGATGTTTTATTTGATAGTTCCAACAATTCTTCTTTAGTTTTAATTCCACTTTCAGAAATCAATGGGCCAGGGTGATTAACCAAAACATCGTGGATATCATAAGTTGTATTAATATCAGTTTTTAGAGTTTTTAAATTTCTGTTGTTTATACCTAATAAAGCATCCTTAAATCTAAGTGCTTGTTTAGCTTCATTAACAGTATGAACCTCTACAATAACTGACATATTCAACTTTAAAGCTTCTTCATATAATTCATCTGCCAATTTATCTGAAACTCCAGCTAAAATAATTAAGATAGCATCAGCACCATAACTTTTAGCTAAAGGAATTTGAAATTTATCTATAAAAAAATCTTTACAAAGAATTGGTAAATTAACATCTTGTTTTATTTTACTAATATGCAGTAAGTTTCCTAAAAAAAAATCCTCCTCAGTTAAAACAGATAAACAGGTTGCTTTATTTGATTTATACATATTAGCTATTTTTACAGGATCGTAGTCTTTAATAATTACACCTGCAGAGGGACTTGCTTTTTTTGTTTCAGCAATAATTGAGAATTTTTTATTTTCAATATTCTTTTTAATCGTATCTTTAAAATCAACATATGTACTATTATTTTTTATTAATTCTTCGAGTGACTCAAGACTTATATTTTTTTTAAGCTCTAAAATTTTTTCACTTTTAATATTTATTATTTTTTCAAGAACATTTTCAGCCATTTTGAATTTTCTCTAATTGTTTAAATGTTTGACCTGATAAAATGTGTTTTCTAGTATCGTCGTAAGCTTTATCGAAATTCTGATGAGTTTCATTAACAACTAATCCTGCTGCAGCATTTAAACAAACTGCTTTAGAAAAATCATTATCCTCACCTTTAAATATCTTAATTATTTTATCTGCATTAAAAGCTGCATCATTACCAATGAGATTTTCAAATTTATCTGCATTTATATTTAACTTATTTGGATCAATAATAATCTCAGAGATGACACCATCTTTTAATTGAATTACATTGGTTTTAGCATAAGGTGAAATTTCATCTAATCCATCCTCACTATTGACTATCCAAGCAAATTTAATATCTAAATTTTTTAAAGCATTAGCAAATAATTTTAATAGTTTTTTATCAAAAACACCAATAACTTGTCTTTTTACAAGAGCAGGGCTACTCAAAGGTCCGATCATATTGAATATAGTTCTTTTTCCAATTTTTTTTCTTGTAGGTCCCACAAATCTCATTGCGCTGTGATAGTTGGGTGCAAACATGAATCCGAAATTATTATAATTAATTTGATTTTCAATATCTTTTGGCTCTAAATTTATTTTAATATTTAAAGCCTCTAGAACATCACCAGATCCACATTTTGAGGATACTGCTTTATTTCCATGTTTAGCTACTTTAACACCCATACTCGAAAGTAATAATGCTGAAGCTGTTGATATATTAAGTGTATTCATACCATCTCCACCGGTTCCACAAGTATCAACACAGTTTTCTACATTTACTCTTTTAGACTTGTTTCTAAGAACAAAAACTCCACCGGCTACCTCATCAGAAGATTCACCTTTTGCTGATAAAAGTGTCAAAAAATCAAATATTTCTTGTTCTTCTGCTTTACCCTCCATCAGTAATTCAAAAGCAGATTTACTTTCATCAAAAGTTAAATTTTCTTTTTTTTTAATTTTTTCAATGAATTGTTTCATTAATCCTAAATTCTTATAAAATTTTTTAAAATTTTAATTCCTAATTTAGTTTTAATACTTTCAGGGTGAAATTGCACTCCATGTATATGATATTTCTTATGTTGTACTCCCATTATAAGTCCATCTTGAGTCTGAGCAGTAATTTCAAGATCTTTAGATAATGATTTTTTATCAATAATTAAGCTGTGATATCGAGTGGCTTCAAACGTTTTAGGGAGATTTTTTAAAATACCCACTTTTTTTGAAAAAATCTTACTAGTTTTTCCATGCATTAGCTTTCTGGCTTGAATAATTTTTGAACCAAATACTTGACCTATAATTTGATGGCCTAAACAAACTCCGAAAATTGGTATTTTTTTATATAAAGATTTAACGATTTTAAGACAATTACCTGATTGATTTGGATTGCCAGGCCCAGGTGAAATTACGATTTTATGATATCTTTTTTTTAAAATTTCATTAGCTGTAATTTGATCATTTCTAATCACTTCAACATTCACTTTTAATGAAGACAAATAATGATAGAGATTAAAAGTAAAACTATCGTAATTATCAATTAAAATTATCTTTTTCATTTCAATGCATTAATTAAAGCTTTTGCTTTATTTATTGTTTCTTCGTATTCCTTTAATGGTTTGCTATCTGCAACAATCCCAGCTCCAGCTTGAACATAAAATCTTTTATTTTTTGCAACAGCTGTTCTTAAAGCAATACATGTATCAAACTCTCCATTTGCCGCGAAATAACCAATGCCACCGGCATAAACTTTCCTTTTTGTAGACTCTAGTTCATCAATAATTTCCATAGCTCTAATTTTGGGTGCTCCAGACACAGTTCCAGCTGGAAAACCGGCTAAAAGAGACTTAAATTTAGAAAATCTTTTATCATGTTTACCTATTACGTTCGAAACTATATGCATTACATGTGAATACCTTTCAATTATAAAATTTTCAGTAACTTTAATAGAATTGATTTTAGATACCTTTCCGGCATCATTTCTTCCAAGATCTAATAACATTAGATGTTCAGAAAGCTCTTTTTTATCTTTAAGTAAATCTTTCTCATAAAAACGATCCTCTTTAATTGTTTTTCCTCGAGGTCTTGTCCCAGCAATGGGTCTTACAGTTATTTTGCCATCTCTTAACCTTACCAATATTTCGGGACTGGCGCCTATTATTTGAAAATCAGTAAAATTAAAAAAAAACATAAATGGGGATGGATTAGTTATTCTCAATTTTTTATAAATATCGATTGGTTTTTTTGTTAATTTAGTCTCAAAACGCTGGCTTAAAACGACTTGAAATATATCTCCTAATTTAATGTATTTTTTTGCCTTATTAACTATAGATAAAAATTTATTTTTAGAGGTATTTGAATTAATTATAATTTTTTTTGACTTATTATTTATTACATTATCTATTTTTTTAACTGATGATTGTAAAGAGAGCGTGAAAAGTTCAGATTGGATATCCTTATATTTACTTTTGTAATTAGTAATTTTTTCATCTTTAAAAATATTATTGATAAAGAATATTTCCTTTTTTAAATTATCATGAATAATAAGTGTTCTTGGACGTAATAATCTAACATCAGGTAATTTTAAGTCATCTTTACAATTGTTTGGGATTTTTTCGATGTACCTAATTGCATCGTATGAAAAATATCCTGAAATCAAAGAACAAATTTTCGGTAATTTATTAGGAGTTTTAAACTTAAAATCTTCAATTATTTTTTCAATCAAATATTTAGGTTTAACCTTTAACTTAATTTTTTTATTTTTCTTTATTAAATAAGAATTATTATTATTAAATTCCCAAATTTTATCAGGATTTTTACCAAATATAGTGTATCTGCCTCTAATCTTACCTTTCTCTACTGACTCAAAAATAAAGCTATTTTTTTCAATTAAAAAGTTATCAATTAAATTAATTATTTCTTCATCAGTTTTTACTTTTTTTGATGTATAGATTATTTGATTTTCGTTGTTTCTGTGTCGAAACTTGAATTCTTTGAAGCTTCGATTAATTTTCATTTAAAATAATTTTTAACTCGTTCAATAGTCTGTTGATTTAAAGAAACATCATATTTGTCGTTTAAAAATGTATCATAAGATTTTAATAAGGAATTTTTGCTTTTAGAATTTTGTTTTGTAATATATTGTTTAAATTCCTCTTTATTTGTATCAATGATTTGTTGTTCAAATTTTTTGACTTTTGCTAAATAAATATTGTTATTTTCGTCATTTATTAAAGTAAATGATTTCTCAGGTAAGCTATATAAGACCTCAACAGCATTGATATCAAATTTTTTATTATCTCGTACAGAATTTAAATTTATTGTTTGGATCTTTTCTTTACCTATCTCTAAAAAACTATTGTTATTAAATTTTTTATTGGTTATTTCATTTAATAATTTTTGATTATAATCAAATTTATTTTTTTGAAAAACTAACTCGAGTACCTCCTCTTTAATTTGTTCATCACTTAAATCCGGTGATTTTTGGGTAATATTTTTTATGTTATATAGGATATAATCATTTTTATTTTCAAAAATATCAAATTTATTATTTCTTAATTCGTAAATTTTTTTTTCAATTTCATTCTTATCTGTAGAAAATCTAAAATTACTAATATCAACCGATTTTAAATCAAAATTTGATGTGATTGTTTTAAAATCAATTTCATTGGATATGGCAACTTCAATTTCATCAATCTTGTCAAAAAAAGATTGATTGAAATCATCTACTCCAATTAAATTTTTAGGATTTATGATTGTGTAGCTGAAATCTAAGTACTCTATTTTTAACTCATCTTTATTATCATTAATAAAATTTTCTAATTCTTTATCTGTAATATCATTTTTATTTACATAAAAATTATTTAAATCAATAAATTCTATTTCAAGTTTTTGATTTTCTTCCTTAAACAGTTTTGTCGTAAGAAATTGAGGTGAGGTTGTACCAGCACCAATATAATCAAAAAGATTTCTTTGCAATTCTCGTAATTTAAGTCTCTGTTCAAATCCCGGAGCAGATAGATTATTTTCTAATAAAAATTTTTCATATTTAATTCTTTGAAAAACACCATTTTCATCTCTAAAATTTTTATTTTCTTTTATCTTTTTTAATAAAGTGACTTCAGAAATTGTCAGATCAAAATCTTTTATTTCTAAATCCAGTAAAGTAGTAGAAACTAAACCAGACAGTATTTCTTCAATAATGTTTTGCTCTAAATTTTCTCTGATTGTTTTTTCAGGGATTCCCGATTTATTTATGTAATCAATAAAATCTTCAGTGGAAATACTATTATTATTAATTTTAGCAATATTGTTAGTATTACCACTACTGAACATTCCACCCATACCCCAAAATACAAATGGAATTATCATTATAAAAACTAACAACCCAGCAAACTTAGTTTTTGCAAAATTTCTTAAACTACTAATCATTACTATAAATTTATTGATCTATAAAAAGCAAACCTATAAATTAAAATAAGCCTCATGACAAATAAATATATGTATTTTATTGCCAATTGGAAAATGTTTGGTGTTTTAAATTCGTTAAATACGCTGAATAGAGTTGTTAAATTTTTTAAAAACTTCAAAAAAAGAAAGTCTTTGAAAATAATTTACTGCCCACCTAGCACTTTAATAGAGCCAATGTCAAAAAAATTGAGAGGTTCAAATATTGAAGTTGGTGCGCAAAATTGTCATGAGCAGGATGTTTATGGTGCTTTTACAGGTTCAGTCAATTCCTCCATGTTAAAAAGTGTTGGTGCTAAATATATTATTATTGGCCACTCTGAAAATAGACAATCTGGTGAAACTGATAAATTAATAAATCTTAAAATTAAAAGTGCATTAAAGTCTGGGCTGAATGTAATTTTCTGTATTGGTGAGACGCTTAAAGCAAAAAGAAAAAAAATTACCAAAAGTGTTTTAAATAAACAGATTAAAGCAGGTTTGAAAAATATTAAAACTAATAAAAAAATTATAATCGCATATGAACCAGTTTGGTCAATTGGTACAGGAATTATACCAAAATCTGATGACTTATTTAAGACAATCAGTTTTATTAAAAAAGAAAAAAAGAATTATAAAGTTCTTTATGGTGGCTCAGTAAATCCAAAAAATATTAATCAATTAAAATCTATTAACAATATTGATGGTTACTTAATAGGTGGGGCATCTCAAGATCCTAAAAAATTTATTGATATAATTAAAAAAACATATAATTAACCCCTCATGGAAAATATATTGTTAATTTTGAACATCATATTCGGATTAATATTAGTGTTATTGGTTTTGATGCAAAAGTCTGAGGGTGGTGCTTTAGGAATTGGAGTTTCTCAGGAAAGTTTTATGTTTTCCAGATCAGCAGGTAATTTTATGACCAAAGCAACAGCCGTTGTTGCCACTTTATTTATAATTTGTAGTTTAGCACTTACAATTGTATCTAGAGGAGAATTAACACCTACTTCATCTGTTTTGGATACTATTGAGGAAAAAGCAGAGGATACTCCCGCTATTCCAGAAAATAATAATTAATACTTTTAATTTTCTTTTTTATTCGCTATAAGATACTTCCATGGCGCGATTTATTTTTGTCACGGGCGGCGTGGTTTCATCGTTAGGAAAAGGTCTCTCTTCTGCATCTCTGGCTTATTTACTTCAATCGAGAGGGTATAAAGTTAGATTAAGGAAATTAGATCCTTATTTAAATGTAGATCCTGGAACAATGAGCCCATTTCAACACGGAGAGGTTTTTGTAACTGATGATGGTGCTGAAACAGATTTGGATCTTGGGCATTATGAGAGATTTACTGGAGTATCTGCAAAGAAGTCTGATAATATTACAACAGGTAAAATTTATAACGATGTACTAAAAAAAGAACGTGAAGGAAAATATCTTGGAAAAACAGTTCAAGTTATTCCACATATAACTGATAGAATAAAAGAGTTTATAAAGAATGATTCATCGAAAGAAGATTTTGTTATTTGTGAAATTGGTGGAATTGTTGGTGATATTGAGAGTCTACCATTTATTGAGGCCATAAGACAATTTGCAAATGATATAGGAAAAAAAAATGCATTATTTATCCATCTTACCTTAGTACCTTATTTAAAGTCCTCAGATGAAATTAAAACTAAACCTACTCAACATTCTGTTAAAGAATTGAGAAGCATAGGTGTTCAACCTGACATTATAATATGTAGATCAGAAAGACCTATCCCATTAGAACATCGTAAAAAAATCTCACTTTTTTGCAACGTAGATATTAAAAATGTAATAGAAACTGTTGATGTAAGAACAATTTATGAAGCACCAATAAGTTTCTTTAGAGAAAAACTTGATGTTCAAGTATTAAATTATTTTAAACTTAAATCAAAAAAACCAGCAAACCTTAAACCATGGAAAAAAATAAATAAAATTATTTTACAAACTAAAAAACAGGTGAATATCGCCATAATTGGTAAATATGTTGAGTTAAAAGATGCTTATAAATCTTTAGATGAAGCTCTTACTCATGGAGGTATTCAAAATAATGTAAAGGTAAATTTAGTAAGAATTGACTCTGAAAAATTAAAAGTTTCTGAGATTAAATCAAAACTTAAACACATTTCAGGTATATTAATACCTGGTGGTTTTGGTAAACGAGGAACAACTGGAAAAATAGAGTCAATAAAATATGCTAGAAAAAATAAAGTTCCTTTTCTTGGGATATGTTATGGAATGCAAATGGCAATTATAGAATTTGCGAGAAATCAATTAAATTTAAAAAAAGCAACTTCGAGTGAATTTGATAGAAATGGTATACCTGTAATTGGATTAATAAATGAGTGGATTAAAGATGGAAAAACTATCAAAGGAACTGATAAAAATCTAGGTGGAACAATGAGATTAGGTTCTTATGATGCGAAATTACAAAATAATTCCAAAATTAAGAAAATTTATGGAAAAAAGATTATCAAAGAAAGACACCGACACAGATATGAAGTTAACATCAATCTAAAAGACAAATTTGAAAAAAAAGGAATGAGTTTTTCTGGTTTATCGCCTGATGGTTTTTTACCTGAGATTATTGAGTTAAAAAATCATCCTTGGTTTATTGGAGTACAGTTTCATCCAGAATTTAAATCTAGACCTTTTGCTCCACATCCTTTATTCTCATCTTTTATCAAAGCATCAAAAAATCATAAATGAGTAGCATTAAAGTAAATTGTGGAAAAATAGATATTTCGAACAATGATAAGATTTGTATAATTTCTGGACCTTGCCAGCTTGAAAGTGAACAACATGCAATGGATATGGCAGGAAAAATTAAGGAAATTACTTCAAAATTTGGTCTTGGATTTATTTACAAAACTTCATTTGATAAAGCGAACAGAACAAGCTTAAAAGGCAAAAGGGGAGCTGGATTAGAAGCTTCATTGCCTGTATTTGATAAGATTAAAAAAGAATTAAATGTCCCTATACTAACAGACATTCATAATGCTGAGCAATGTGCAGTCGTTTCAAAACATGTTGATGTTTTACAAATCCCGGCTTTTTTATGTAGACAAACAGACTTGTTAATTGCTGCAGCTAAAACAAATAAAATTATTAATGTAAAAAAAGGTCAATTTCTTGCACCATGGGATATGGTTAATGTAACAAAGAAAATTTCGGATTCTGGAAATGACAAAATATTAGTAACTGAAAGAGGTGCAAGTTTTGGATACAACACTTTAGTTTCCGACATGAGGTCGTTACCAATAATGGCTAAGAATGGTTATCCAGTAATTTTTGATGCAACACACTCAGTGCAACAACCAGGTGGTCTTGGAGAAAAAAGCGGTGGTCAAAGAGAGTTTGTTGAATATTTAGCAAGAGCTGCAGTTGCAGTTGGAGTTGCAGGAGTTTTTATTGAAACCCATCAAGATCCAGATAATGCTCCATCTGATGGGCCTAACATGGTACCATTAGATAAATTAGAAGATCTTCTAAAACAATTAAGCGATATAGATAATCTTATTAAAAATTAAGTGAGTAAAATTCTAAAAGTTAAAGCAAGACAAGTTTTTGATAGTAGAGGAAATCCAACTATTGAAGCAGAGGTTTATGTAAAAAACAAAAGTGCAAAAGCAATTTGTCCCTCAGGAGCTTCTACAGGTACTTATGAAGCCTACGAAAAAAGAGATACCAGTAATAAAAGATATTTAGGCAAAAGTGTATTCTCAGCAATTAATTTAATTAATTCCAAAATATCAAGAGCTCTGAGAAATAAAAATATACATGATCAAGAAAGAATAGATGAAATACTTATTAATTTAGATGGCACTAAACAAAAAACAAAACTAGGAGCTAATGCAATATTAGCGGTATCGATGGCTGCAAAAAAGTTATCAGCAAAAGTGAAAAGAATTCCTCTTTATAAATCTTTTTTTGCAACAAAAAATTTTCAATTACCTTATCCATTAATGAACATTGTTAATGGTGGAGCACACGCGAATAATGGTCTTAGAATTCAAGAATTTATGATTAGACCAGATAAAGCAAAATCTTTTTCTGAAGCAATGAGAATATGTTATTTAGTAATCAAAAACTTAAGTAAATTAATTAAAGCAAAAGGTTTAGCCACATCGGTTGGTGATGAAGGTGGATTTGCACCGATGATTAATAATAACAATCAGGCCTTAGATTTGATTGTTTTATCAATTAAAAAATCAGGATTTAGAAATGGTAAAGATGTTTCAATTTGTCTGGATGTTGCAGCTAATGAATTATTTAAAAAAGGTAAATATTCTATTCACTCAAAAAAATATGTTACCGTTGATAAAACAATTTCAGAATACAAAAAAATGATTGATAAATATAAAATTAAATCCATTGAAGATCCATTTTCTGAAAATGATTGGACGTCGTGGAGTAAATTAATGAGATCTACTAAAAAAGTACAGATAGTTGGAGATGATCTCTATGTTACAAATTTGGAAAGGTTAAAAAAGGGATTTTTAAATGTTTCATCAAATTCAATTTTGATAAAACTAAATCAAATTGGTACAGTTACCGAAACACTTGATGTCATAAGATTTGCTCAAACTATTGGGTTTAATACTATCATTTCACATCGATCAGGAGATAGCGAAGATACATTTATTGCTGATTTAGCAGTGGGCACTAACTCCAACCAATTAAAAACAGGATCTTTAGCTAGATCTGAAAGAGTGGCCAAATATAATCAATTAATTCGTATAGAAGAAGAACTTGGAAAAAAAGCTAGAATGAATAAGATTCACTAATGCTTCAAAGATTAAAAAAAAATTACCTTTTATTAGTTTCTACTTTTTTGATTCTTTATTTCTTTTTTAATCTTTTATCTGGTCAAAGAGGGTTAATTTCATATTTTGAAAAAAAAGAGATTTTAAAAAACTTAAAACAACAAGAATCTTTAATAATTAACCAAATAAGTGACTTGGAATTTAAGAATTCATTGTTAAGTGACAATCTAGATCTTGATTATATAGAATCTTTGATTAGAGAAAGGTTCATATTTGGTAAAAAAAATGAAAAAATTTATATAATTAAAAAAAATGAAAATTAGACATCCAGAAAAGCAGAATAAACCGATAAATCCAATTAAAAAAAAACCAGATTGGATAAGATCAAAATTAGTAAATAGCAAAGAATTTTTTTTAACAAAAACAATCGTAAATAAAAATAATCTTGTAACAGTTTGTCAGGAAGCTAATTGCCCAAATATCACTGAATGTTGGAGTAAAAGACATGCTACGTTTATGATCATGGGTGATACATGTACAAGAGCATGTGCTTTTTGCGATGTAAAAACTGGTAAACCAGGAAAACTAGATAATCTTGAACCAATAAAAATTTCTCAGGCTGTAAAAAAATTAAATTTAAAACATGTTGTAATAACATCAGTTGATCGAGATGATTTAGATGATGGTGGTTCAAATCATTTTTTTGAGGTTATTAACCAAACAAGAAAAACAAATCCAAATACTACAATTGAAGTTTTAACTCCTGATTTTTTAAGAAAGGGTAATGCTTATAAAAAAGTTTTAGAGGCAAATCCTGATGTTTTTAATCATAATATTGAAACTGTTCCTAGTCTTTATCTTAAAGTAAGACCCGGTTCTAGATATTTCGCATCTTTAGAACTTTTGAAAAATGCTAAAATGATAAATAAAAAAATTTTTACTAAATCAGGGATAATGGTTGGCTTAGGTGAAAAAAAAGATGAGATTTTGCAGGTAATGGATGATTTAAAAGCTGCTGATGTAGATTTTTTAACTATTGGTCAATACTTACAACCATCTGTTAGACATCATCCTCTTGATAGATACTATACACCAGAAGAATTTGATGAATTAGGAAGTATTGCGAAATCAAAAGGTTTTTTATTAGTTTCTTCATCGCCATTAACAAGATCTTCTTATCATGCAGATGAAGATTTTGCTAAGCTACAACAAAATCGGATAAACAATCATTAATGCCAAAAGCTTCAGTTAAGCGATTAATTGAATGTGAAAAAAAAGACTTAATTGAACTTGTTTTAGATATAGAAAAATATCCTGAATTTGTTCCATTTTGTTTTGATGCTAAAATATATGAAAACAAACAAGATGGTGACTTGCAAAAAATTATTGCTGATTTAACCATTGGTAAAGGCCCATTTAAAGATACATACAAAAGTGATGTTGCTTTTAATAAAAAAACTGATTCAATCAATGTTAAGAATATAGAGGGACCATTAAATCATCTAACAAATAATTGGACATTTAGTGATAAAAATAATGGTATTACCGAGGTCACCTTTGATATTGATTTTGAAATAAAGAATAAATTTTTAAATTCTTTAATGGTAGTCTCTTTTCAATTTGGTTTAGAAAAAATAGCTGATGCCTTTCAAAAAAGAGCTGAAGAATTATTTGGAAATTCTAAGAATTAAATCTAAGGTTTTTTTAACAGTTGCTTTTTGAATTGAAGATCTTTTTTTACTTTTAAATAAACACTTATTAATCTGTACTTTTTTGCCTTTTTTTATACCAATATAAACTAGACCTACTGGCTTTTGTTTGGTGCCACCTTTGGGGCCAGCAATTCCAGTTATAGAAGCGTTAATATTGGCTTTTGATATTTTAGATAAGTTATTTACCATTGCCAAACAACATTGGTGACTAACCGCACCATATTTTTTAATAATATTTTTATTAACTCTAAGAATTCTAATTTTAGCTTGGTTAGAGTAGGTGACTAGTCCTAAATTAAATATTTTTGAAGCACCACTTATTGAGGTAATTGAACTAGCTAACATTCCACCAGTACAAGACTCAACAACAGAAAGTTTTAATTTTTTTTTGGTTAAAAGCCTGACTAAAGTTTTCATTAAATTAAATAACTGCTTAATAACATAAAACAAATTAATGATAGAACAACATATAATCCCGCACAAACATCGTCCATTATTACACCGAAACTATTTTTGTAATTTTTGTCAAAATAATTTACTGGAAATGGTTTCAGTATGTCAAAAATTCTAAAAAGCACAAAGCAAATACCATAAAAAATTATGGCTTCATCAGATGTTTTTTGTGTTCCATGGGATATTTCATAGAGATAAATTGGTATAGATTGACCTATAAATTCATCAATAATAACTTCTTTTGGATCTTTATTTTCTTTCTCCTTTATATGGGATGCTACTGCTATGAATGAATAAATAAAAATAATAACCAAGCCTGTTAAGACTATATTTGGTGACAACTTTATTATATGAAAAAAAAAATAAAGAAAAATAATTGTAGCTAAAGATCCAAACGTTCCAGGAATGATCTTAATTTTTCCTAGTCCAAACATTGTTACTAATAATGAATTAAAAGTTTTAATCATATTTTGTAATTGAAATTATGGTTTCACAAGCGATAGCCTTTTCTTTTCCTATCAAACCTAATTTTTCTACAGTTTTACCTTTTAAATTAATTTGGTTTTCATTAAGACCTGTCAATTTGGAAACTGATTTAATTATTTTGCCTCTGTATTTTGAAACTCTTGGTTTCTGACAAATTAAGTTTATATCTAAGTTATTTATAATTAAATTTGAATTATTAAGATCAAATATAATTGGTTTTAGCATTTTTGGAGATCTGATATTTTTAAATTTTTTTGTATTAGGAAAATATGTTCCAATGTCCTTTTTTTTAATAGCTCCTAAAATGGAGTCAATAATTGCATGTAAAATTACATCCCCATCAGAATGACCCTCAAGACCTGAATGAAAAGGAATTTTTACTCCTCCAAGATAAAGTTTTTTATTTTTAACTAATTTATGGATATCGAAACCTATACCATAAAAAGTTTTATGGGTTTTTATATCATCAATATATGTAATTTTATTATTTTCTTTTTCACCTGGTATAAATTTTATTTTGAAATCTTTATTTATAAATAAAGTTGCTTCATCAGTGACTTTACTTTTTTGATCTTTTGCAATTTCATATAAATCCTTAAATTTAAATGCTTGAGGGGTCTGAGTTAACAACAATCTATTCCTATTAAGATTAAATATTCGATTTTGAGTTTTATATTTTATTGTGTCTCTTGAATTTATAATTGGAACTACAGCTTTATTATTTTTTAAATTTTTGGCAATATTTTTTAGTAATCTAATTGAGAAATTAGGCCTAGCTGCATCATGTATAAATACGTTTTTTGGCTTATATCTTTTTAAATATTTTAAAGCTTTTAAAGAAGAGTCTGATCTTTCCTTTCCCCCTTTAATAATACTTATTGATTTAGGATACTTTTTTTTTTTTAAATGTTTAAGATTATTTGAAACAATTAAAATTTTCTTAAATAGCTTTGAATTGAGGGATTTTTCTATGGAATGATCAATTATTTCTTTATTTCGGAAATTAAAGAATTGCTTGGGTATTTTTTTATTAAATCTCTTACTTTTTCCAGCAGCTAATATTACAAAATAGTTGTTCATTCGTTTAAATGCTATAATTCTAATTTATGTTAGAATTTTTGAAAAAAAATATAATCATTATTATTCTATCTAGTATCACACTATTTCTAGGTTTTTTAACCTTTTTGACATTTATTGACAGAAGTTTTGTTGATTTAAATGAAAAAAATTTACAATATTTACTAATTTCAAATATTTTTTTACTTATTTTATTATTCATATTTATTTTTGTAGAAGTTAAAAATTCAATTAAAATTGATATTGATAAGGATGGCTTAACATCAAATAAAAAATACATAACGTATTTCTCATTATTTACTTTAATACCATCAATTTTAATTTCAATTTTTTCCTTATTTCTTTTTTCATTTGCTTTAGAAAAGTACTTTGATAAGAAAGTTACAACTGTTGTAAATAATTCCTATGAACTTGCTAAAAATTATGTTGAAGAGGTAAGAAATAAAATACAATCAGATATAATTTTGATTGCTTTTGATACTAACAAAAGTGTTAATTTTTTAAATGAAAATGCAAATGAATATTTACGATTTTTAAGGACACAAAAACTAATTCGGGATGTTGATGAAATTCATATAATTGATAAAAATAAAAAACTATTATACTCCACTGAAAAAAAAGAAAAATACATTCCACCAGTTGATAAAGCACTAAATTTAGTTTTAGAGGATGATCGACCATTAAAGATAATAGATACTAAAGCTAATATTTCAGCTGCAATAATGAGATTACAATCATCAAAAGATAGATTTATCTATGTGGTAAAATTTTTAGATAAGGATATTTCAAATTATTTAGCTGAATCTCAGGAAGCAATTAATTTTTATTATACTGTTGAAGATAGAAGCACAGGTATAAAAATTTCCTTTTTTATCATATATATTATAATTGTCTCATTGCTACTATTTATCTCTATTACAATAGCAATTAGATTTTCATCAAGATTTTTTAGATCTATTAACAATCTTATTCTGGCATCAACTGAAATAGGCCAGGGAAATCTTAATACAAAAGTACCAGAAATTAAAACTGATAAAGATATGGAGGTCTTGAATAAAAATTTTAATTCTATGATTAGTAGACTTAAAAATCAGCAAGAAAAATTAATAATTAATGAAAGGTATAAAGCATGGGGAAATTTATCAAGAAAGTTAGCCCATGAAATTAAAAATCCTCTTACACCAATACAACTAACAATAGATCGAATTAAAACTAAATACTCTGGACAAATAACTGATGAAGATCAACAATCATTTAAAGAAAATTTAAAAATTATAAACTCTCAAATAAAACAAATAGAAAATCTAGTAAACGAATTTTCAGATTTTGCCAGAATGCCAAAACCTATTTTAAAGAGAAATAATTTAGTAAAGTTATTAAATGAAAATGTCAAATTGTTATCAGAGGTTAATAAATCCATTGAGATAAACTTAAATAAAAAAGATGAGGAGATTTTACTAGAATGTGACAAAGAGCAAATTTCAAGAGTTTTCATTAACCTGATAAAGAACTCCATTGAGAGCATCGAACAAAAAGTTGAAAAAAACCCTGATTTTAAAAAGAAAATTTTAATTGATATTTCATCAAATAATGACCATATTTTAATATCAATAGAGGACAATGGTATTGGTTTTGATAAAAATAATATAAAGGAAATTTTAAATCCATATTACACAACAAAAAAAAATGGAACTGGACTAGGCCTATCTATTGTAAACAAAATTATAAATGATCACAAAGGTGAACTTGAGTTCATTCCGATTAATAATGGTGCAAAAATACAGATAAGATTTTATTTAAATGACAACAGAAATATTAATAGTTGATGATAATGCGGATATAAGAAATATCCTAAATGAATTAATTGTTGATGCTGGGTACAAAACTAGAGTAGCAGCTAATTACAATCAAGCATTAAAAGAAATAGATAAAAAAATGCCTGATGTAGCTATCTTAGATGTTAAATTAGATAAAGGTGATAATGATGGAATAGAGTTATTATCTCATATCAAGTCTAAAAATAAGGATGTCCCAGTAATTATTATTACAGGTCATGCCAATATTGAGATGGCAGTAAATTCATTGAAACATGGTGCATTTGAATTTGTAGAAAAACCTTTTGACCAAGCTAGATTATTAAACTTTATAACCAGAGCTGTTGAAAATCTTCAATTAAAAAAACAAAATAAGGATTATGAAAATAAGTTATTTTCTTCATATGATTTAATAGGTGATAGTAAAAATATATCTACAATACGAGAACAAATAAAAAAAATATCTTTAACTGAGAGCAGGATTCTTATAAATGGGCCATCAGGTTCAGGGAAGGAATTAATCGCAAGAAAAATTCATAAAAATTCAAAAAGAGAGAAAAATCCATTTATAATTCTAAACGGAGCACTTCTTGATTCAGAAAAATACGAACAAGAGTTATTTGGCGAGGAAAAGAGCGATGGTTCTATTTCATATGGTGCTTTAGAAAAAGCTAATAAAGGTACTTTATTAATTGATCAAGTTTCTGAAATTCCCCTAGTTATTCAGTCAAAAATATTAAGAGTTCTTATTGATCAAAAATTTAAAAGATTAAATGGTAATAATGATATCAATGTTGATGTTAGATTAATTTGTTCATCAAGTAAGGATTTGAAAGATGAAATAAAAATAGGTAATTTTAGAGAGGATCTCTATCATAGATTGAACGTTTTTGAAATTAACATTAAATCATTAAACGAAAGAATTTCAGATATACCTTTGTTAATAAGATATTTTTCAAAAATGATTTCTTCAAATTATAATATTAAAGAATTAGATATTGACGAAAATGACTCATATATTTTGAATCATGATTGGAAAGGCAATGTAAGGGAACTAAGAAATTTGATTGAAAGAATTGCAATTTTACAACCTGATACAAAAGACAAAATTTCTAACATTGTAAAAGAGTCGTTAAAAAGCGACAATTATGATGATAAAATTGGTGAAAATAGCTTATCTGTGCCATTAAAAGAAGCTAGAGAAAACTTTGAAAAAGAGTATTTAACTATTCAGCTTAAAAAATTTAATGGGAATATATCTAAAACAGCTAACTTTGTTGGTATGGAGAGAAGTGCTCTTCATAGAAAGCTTAAAGGCTTAGGAATAAAAGAATTTAACTAAAATGAATATAATTATCTGTGGTGCCGGTAGAGTAGGTTTTACTATTGCAAAGTTATTGAGTGAACAAGGCCATTCGATAACAGTTATTGATCAATCAAGTGAGGATATCCAAAAAATCAATGATAGTTTGGATGTTAAGGCAATCGTTGGAAAAGCTACATATCCTTCAATTCTTGAGAAAGCCAATGCCGCTGAAACAGATATGATTATTGCAGTTACAAGAAATGACGAAATTAATATGCTTATTTGCCAAATAGCATTTTCTATATTCAATATTCAAAAAAAAATAGCGAGAATCAGGTCTCAAGACTATCTTAACCCAAGATTCACAAGAGTTTATAATAAAGAAAATTTACCAATTGATGTAATCATTTCTCCTGAAATTGAAATTTCTAGATCAATACAAAGAAAATTAGAGGCTCCAGGTGCATTAGATAGCGTGCCATTTGCTGATAATAAAATAAGATTATTGGAAATATTTATTAAAGAAGATTGTAAATCTATAGGTATTAAGTTTAATGAACTCACAAATAAATACCCAAAATTAGAGGCTAATATTATTGGAATTAATCGAGATAATAAATTTTTTATTCCAAAAAAAACAGACTCAGTAAAAAAAGATGACAAAATTTATGTAATTATTAATTCATCACAAATGTCAGAAACTCTCGAAGCTTTTGGTCATGAAGAAAAAATTTCAAAAAAGATTTTAATCATTGGTGGAGGAAATATTGGTTTTAATTTAGCTAAGAACATTGAAGAGACCTTGGAAACAGTGCGGGTAAAAATCGTTGAGAAGAATAAAGAGCGAGCAGAGTTTTTAGCAAATCAATTAAATGATGCTATTGTTATTAATGGTGATGGATTAGATGAAGAAGTTTTAACTGAAGCAAATTTAGGGGAAGCCGAAACTGTATTAGCTCTTACAAATGATGATGAAGATAACTTAATGGTAAGTGTCTTAGTTGAAAAATTTGCTAAAGACCAAAAAGATATAGATGATAAAAGAACAATGGCATTAATTAACAAACCAAATTATTCACTTCTCCAATCGTCATTAAAAATTGATGATTTAATCGATCCAAGAATGACTACTGTTTCAAGTATTTTAAAGCATATACACAAAGGAACAATTGAAAATGCTTATACTTTATCAGATGGTGAATACGAGGTAATTGAAGCTGAAATAATTGAGACTTCTGAACTAATTAACAAAGAAATTAAAAATTCCAATTTACCAGATGAATTAAGAATTGGTGCTGTATTAAGAGATAAAAAAATAATTATACCTAGATCCAATTTTGTTTTTAAAAAAGATGATAGAGTTGTATTTATTGTTAAAAAAGACTCTATATCTTTTGTTGAAAATATTTTTAGATTAAGTTCAGTATAATTAGATGTTTGGATTGCAAATAAAATATCTAAGTTTCTTTTTTGGATTAATTTCTATTTTATCTTTTTTTAATATAATTTATTCTTACTATTTCAATCTTTACCTAAACTTAGATACTTATTATTTAAGTTTATTTTTATCTTCGATATTAGCAATTCTTTTCTATAGTTTAAAAATATCGCCTAAAAAAACATCAATTTTTCAAAAAATTTTAACTGTTTTTTTGGGATATATTTTACTACCTTTAATTTTATCTATTCCTTTTTACCTAAGTATTTATAACTTAACTTTTATAAATTCTTTTTTTGAAGCAGTTTCAGGTTTTACATCTACTGGTTTTACAATCTTTGAAAATATTAAAAATATAGATCAGAGTTTGATTTTATGGAGGTCAACTACCCAATGGATTGGTGGATTATATTTCTTATTTTCTATAATTTATTTAATAGATATTTATGATGAAAATTTTAAAAAAACTTTAACAAATTTTTTTTCATTTAATACTTCAGAAGTATTTAAACAAGCTATAAAAGTTTTTTTTATTTATTCTGGTATAACTTTAGTAATTTTCGTTATACTAAATTTATTTTCTATAAGAATTTTTGATTCTTTAAACTTAGCATTTTCATTAATTTCTTCAGGCGGTTTTTTACCTACAAATGATTTATCCAGTGTAATCAGAGATGACACTCAAACTATTATTTTGTCATTTTTGATGTTAACTTCTTTTTTTAGTATTTTTTTTAGTTACAACTTATTTTTCTTCAAGAGAAAAAATATTAATTTTCTATATGAAGATCTCAATTTAATAATATACTTCGTTATAGTCTTAATTATCTTTTTTTTATTTTTTAGTTTTAATCAAAACTTTTTGAATTATTTTTTGTCAATATCAAGTAGTATGTCGAATATTGGTTTTACACTAGATAATTCAAATACAAATTTGACTTTCATTTATTTGATTTTGGTAATTATTGGAGGATCTTTTTTTTCCACAAGTTCAGGATTGAGATTTATGAAGATTTATTCTTTATTTATATATTCAGTTAATCAAATTTTATCATTCAGTAGACCAAAAAATATATATAAGAATAAGTTATTTTTCTCTGAAGTTAATTTTGACTTTAATGAGATAAGTAAATATTTTTTATCAGTTCTCATATTTATTTTAACACTTTTTATTTTAACAACATTATTGACTATAAGTGAATTTAGCTTTGAAAATTCATTCAAGTTATCTATTTTAACATTAATGAATACTGTCAATTCAAGTTCATATGGTTTAAGTGATATAACTTTTTATAACCTTTCATATTTTACCAAATATTGTCTTATTTTTTTCATGATTGTTGGACGAATTGAGTTATTAACAATTTTGCTTCTTGTGAAAAAATTTCTTTTTAAAAATTAATTAATTATTGTATATGTAGTATGTTTTTTGCGCCCTTAGCTCAGCTGGATAGAGCATCGGTTTTCTAAACCGAGGGTCGTAGGTTCGAATCCTTCAGGGCGCGCCATTACTAGCACATTTTTGGTTAAAATTTATCTTGACTAGATTTTCAATTAATTTGAAATGAGATTAAATTTCCCTTGAACACCTATTTCTATCATGCTTAAATTAAGAATATTCAAAAGTAATTTTGAATTATTTGTTAACAAATAAATAAACAATAGGAAGAAATATGTTTAAATACTTAAAACAATTAACTTCTTTAGTTGCTATGGTTGCTGTGTTGTTCACTTTTACAACAGAGTCTATGGCTGCTAAAAAATCTAAAACACTTAAAAACACTCAGAAAAAAGGGTTTGTAAGATGTGGAGTATCTCAAGGTCTTCCAGGATTTTCTAATGCTGATGCTGCAGGAAATTGGACTGGTGTTGACGTTGACGTATGTAGAGCGGTAGCTGCTGCAGTATTAGGTGATGCAAACAAAGTTAAGTTTACACCACTAAGTGCTAAAGAAAGATTTACTGCTTTAACTTCTGGAGAGATTGATATCTTATCAAGAAACACAACTTGGACTCTTTCTAGAGATGCTGATATCGGACTTACTTTCGTTGGAGTAAACTTCTACGATGGTCAAGGCTTCATGGTAAGAAAAAGCTCAGGTATTACTTCAACTAGTCAATTCAAAGATGGTATCTCAGCTTGTACAAATATTGGTACAACAACTGAGTTAAACATGAGAGACTTCTTTAATTCAAAAGGAATTTCTTATGAGCCAGTTGCATTTGAAAAAGCTGACGAAGTTGTTGCTGCTTACGATGCAGGTAGATGTGATACATATACTACTGATAAATCTGGTTTAGCTGCTCAAAGAACAAAAATGAAAAACCCTGATGAACACATTGTTCTACCAGAAACTATTTCTAAAGAACCTTTAGGACCAGTTGTTAGACAAGGTGATGCAGTTTGGGAAGATATCGTTAGATGGTCTTTGAACACTATGATTGAAGCTGAAGAGTATGGTATTACTTCAGCAAATGCAGACATGATGAAAACTTCAGACAACCCAGCAATCAAAAGATTAGTTGGAGCTGAAGGTGAGTTAGGTGCTGCGTTTGGTCTAGACAACGACTGGAGCTTAAGAATTATCAAGCAAGTTGGTAATTATGGTGAAAGTTATAAGAGAAATATAGCTGACACTGGAATTTTACCAGACAGAGGTCCAAACCAATTATGGACAAAAGGCGGAATACTTTACGTTCCACCTGCAAGATAATTGTAGTTTAAATTAATTAAAAAGGGCTAGATTTTTCTAGCCCTTTTTTTATAAACTCATATATTATCGCCAAAGTGAATTTTAAACTTAAAGATATAGTCCCACAATTAATTACAGTTTTAGCTGTAGTCTTAGTTTTCGGTTTTTTTACTTATAACGCCCAAATCAATATGGAAAATAGAGGTATTGATTTTGGTTATGGTTTTCTATCTCAAGAATCTTCTTTTGACGTTCAGTTTTCATTAATTGAATATGATGGATCACACTCGTATTTTAGAGCGTATTTAGTTGGTCTTTTAAATACCATTCTTGTTTCAGTCATCGGAATAATTATTGCAACAATCTTAGGAGTAATAGTTGGTATAGCAAGATTATCACCTAATTATCTAATTAATAAATTTGCTGCTTTCTATGTTGAGTTTTTTAGAAATATTCCATTATTACTTCAAATTTTCTTTTGGTATTTTGCTGCATTACGTGCATTACCACTTCCACAAGATGCTGAAGCAATGTTTGGAGTTTTTTTTCTAACTATAAAAGGGTTATACGTCCCAGCATTTATTTGGCAAAATTTTAATATTTTCTTTTATTCAATTATAGCTGCAATCATAGCAATTATTGTTATACGTGCGCATGCCAAAAAGGTTCAGGAAAATCAAGGTAAACAAATTCCAGTTTTTTTAATTTCTATAGGACTGATATTTATTCTTCCACTTTTAAGTTTTTTAATTGGTGGCGTAAGACTTTCTTTTGAAGTTCCTGTTTTAAAACAATTGGCAACAACATCTTTTATTTATGAGGGAGGAGTTAGTTTACCCCCAGAATTAATAGCATTAACATTATCTTTATCTTTATATACAGCAACATTTATAGCAGAATGTGTCAGAGCTGGAATTCAAGGTGTCGGTAAAGGTCAAAAAGAGGCAGCAGCATCAATTGGGCTTACCCCTAATCAAGTACTTAAATTAGTGATTATGCCTCAAGCTTTGAGAATAATAATTCCGCCAACAACAAATCAATATTTAAATTTAACTAAAAATTCATCTTTAGCAGCAGCAATAGCTTATCCAGATTTAGTATTAGTCTTTGCTGGAACAGCATTAATGCAAACAGGTAAGGCAATTGAAATAGTATCAATCACCATGTTTACTTATCTAACTTTGAGTATTTCAATCTCAATTTTAATGAACTGGTATAATAAGAAAATAGCTATTCAGGAGAAATAATGTCGAGTATTAATTTTTTAAAACCTGATAGAACTAACCTTAATACCTTTTTGTATCTTGGTTCTTTTTTATTTTTTATTAGTATTTTAGATGTTTTTCTAAACTCTTTTTTTAGATTAAATTTAACTGGTTTTTTACCTAATTTTTTAAGTTTCTTATTACCTCTAATACTTGGTTTTGTTGGTCTTTATTTCATTCGAATAGAGTACAGCGGAATAAAAAATTTAGATCTTTTAAACAAACATATTAATACAAATAATTTTAACGCTGTTTTATCATTATTGATAATATTCATAATCATCAAATCTCTACCACCTATATTAAGCTGGTTTGTTATTGATGCCAGTTTTGCAGGAGATACAAAAGATGTTTGTACGGGTTCTGGCGCATGCTGGACGTATATTAAAGTTTGGATGAGAAGATTTATGTATGGAATGTATCCAAATGCAGAACAATGGAGAATTAATTTATCATTTGTAGCTTTAGTATTACTTGGATCTGTTGGATACTTTGCGACAGATAAATTTAAGAAATATTTAACACTTTATTATGTAGTTATTTATCCTTTAATAGCTTTTTTGTTTATCTTCTTTTTTATTTCTGGTGGCCCTGTATTTTTTGACTTTTCTTATGGAATTATTGCTGCAATTTTATCTATCATTATTGGTTTTTTTATTCCAAGTAAATTTAAGTTTTATTACTTTTTAATAGTTCCTTTAGCGCTTTATGTAATTTTGAAATATTTTCTTTTTTTTGAGGAATACATTGAGCTTGGAAAATTAGATGGTTTAAATTGGGTTGAAACGGGTGCTTGGGGAGGTCTGTCGCTAACATTTATTATTTCTTTTTTCTGTCTTATTTTCTGTTTTCCAATAGGAATGGCTTTTGCTCTTGGAAGAAGATCAGAATTTCCATTAATTAGATATATATCAGTTGGCTTTATTGAATTCTGGAGAGGTGTTCCACTTATCACAGTTTTATTTATGTCTGCCGTAATGTTTCCAATGTTTTTACCAGAAGACTTTTTCATTGATAAATTAGTAAGAGCCATAATTGCAATTTCTTTATTTGAGGCTGCGTATGTTGCGGAAGTTATAAGAGGTGGCTTACAAGCTTTACCGAGAGGTCAATACGAAGCTGCAAAATCATTAGGTATGGGCTATTGGAAAATGCATATTTTCGTAATTTTACCACAGGCTCTTAAATTAGTAATACCAGGAATAGCAAATACTTTCTTAGCACTAGTTAAAGATACTCCATTAATATTTGTTGTGGGATTATTAGAAATAGTTGGAATGTTAAATTTAGCTAAAACAAATCCGAAATGGTTAGGATTTGCCATGGAAGGGTATGTATTTGCTGCTATAATTTTCTGGATTATTTGTTATGCAATGAGTAAATATAGTTATAATCTGGAACAAAAATATAAAACCGATAGATAAAAATTTATGTCAGATAGTATTATCCAAATAAGTAATATGAATAAGTGGTTTGGTGATTTCCAAGTTTTAAAAGGAATAAATTTAGAAGTTAAACCAAAAGAAAAAATTGTTGTTTGTGGTCCATCTGGATCAGGAAAGTCTACATTAATTCGATGTATTAATAGATTAGAAGAGCATCAAGAAGGTAATATTGTTGTGGATGGAACTGAATTAACAGAGGATACAAAAAATATTGAACAAATTAGAGCTGAAGTTGGAATGGTATTTCAACAATTTAATTTGTTTCCTCACTTATCTATTTTGGATAACTGCACATTAGCTCCTATTTGGGTTAAAAAAATGCCCAAAAAAGAGGCAGAAGAATTAGCATTAAAACATCTAGAAAGAGTGCAAATTCTTGATCAAGCACAAAAATATCCAGGACAATTATCTGGAGGACAACAACAAAGAGCTGCTATTGCAAGAGCTTTATGTATGGAGCCAAAAATAATGCTTTTTGACGAACCTACATCTGCTTTAGATCCCGAAATGATTAAAGAAGTGTTAGATGTTATGGTTAATTTAGCAAAACAAGGAATGACTATGATCGTAGTTACACATGAAATGGGTTTTGCAAAAGAAGTTGCAGATCAAATGATATTTATGGATGAAGGAATGATAGTAGAAAAAGCTGATACCAAAGAATTTTTTGCTAATCCCAAGAGTGATAGAACCAAACTTTTTCTCAGCCAGATACTATAGTTCAAGCCAATTTCAAGAAATATTTCTCAAATTATAGCTGAAGTAATGCTTGACATATTTCCCCTAATACGGGTTTTTAGGCAAAAAAAATAAAAATTTATTGTTGCAGTAGGTATTAAAAACTAGTTCAATTAGTTTTTTAAAAAATTAAGAGGGGTCTTAATGGAAGATAATTTTAATAAGCATTTAGGCAATAAGCTTAAGCTTAGAAGACTAGCGCTAGGTTTAACTCAAACTAAAGTAGCAAAAGCAATCAACGTCACATTTCAACAAATTCAAAAATATGAAAAAGGCACTAATGGAGTAAGTTCAATAAGGTTATTACAATTATCGAACTATCTTAAAGTACCAATTAATTATTTTTTTGAGGATTTTTCAGAATATCTTATAAATTTAGAGAAATCACAAGAAGGTCATATGAATGTAAATTATAACTTTTTAGTGAAATTATATTCTGAACTAAATGCTGATCAAAAATTGAAACTTAATAAATCATTACAGGCAGGAAGTAACAATATTTCAAAGGTTGGATAATTTTTGGCTCCTCGGGCAGGACTCGAACCTGCGACCAATTGATTAACAGTCAACTGCTCTACCAACTGAGCTACCGAGGAATATCAAAATCTCAACTTACTTTTTTTTTTCACTAAAACAAGATTTTTTTTGGAGGCAACGCCCGGAATCGAACCGGGATACAAGGATTTGCAATCCTCTGCGTAACCATTCCGCCACGTTGCCATATGTTTTAGAAGATAGCTACACTGAGTTTTATATAAAATATTTGCAATTAGTCTATTAAATAACGTTCCAATTTGATTATTGTTAATTTAGATTATTAAATTATAAACTAATAACACCCATGATAAGCGATAAATATATACATTCAAAAGTTGAAGATAAAATTTATGGTTATTGGGAGAAAAATAAATTATTTAAACCGCAAAAAAATTCAAAAAAATTTTCAATTGTAATTCCACCACCTAATGTAACTGGAAGTTTACATATGGGTCATGCCTTAAATAATTCAATTCAAGATTTGTTAGTTCGTTATTATCGTATGAATAATTACGAAACATTATGGCAACCAGGAACTGATCATGCAGGTATAGCCACCCAAGCACTTGTTGAGAGAAAATTAGAAAAAGAGAATTTAAATAAAATTGACCTTGGCAGAGAAAAATTTATAGAAAAAGTATGGGAATGGAAAAATGAATATGGGGACATCATTATCAATCAACTAAAAAAATTAGGATGTTCATGTGATTGGTCAAGAAATGCATTCACCATGGATGAAAATTTATCAAAATCAGTAATTAAAGTTTTTGTAGAATTGCATAAAAAAAAATTGATTTATAAGGCTGAAAAACTTGTAAATTGGGACACTGTTTTAAAAACCGCGATTTCAGATTTGGAAGTAGATCAAAGAGAGATGAATTCTAAGATTTACTATATCAGGTACCCAATAGACAATTCGTCAGAATTTATCACTATTGCCACAACGAGGCCTGAGACAATGCTAGGGGATACTGCGATTGCGGTAAATCCGAAGGATAAAAGATATAAAGATCATGTTGGCAAAACTGTCACAATACCAATCGTAGGTAGAAAAATAAAAATTATTAAAGATAATTATGCTGATCCGGAGCAGGGAACTGGAGCACTTAAGATCACACCAGCACATGATTTTAATGACTATGATGTTGGTCAAAGAAATAAATTAGAAATAATTAATGTTTTTACGGAAGAAGGAAAAATAAATGACAATGCTCCAAAAGATTATATTGGCTTAGATAGGTTTGATGCTCGTAAAAAAATATTAAATGAATTAAAAGAAAAAGACTTTTTTGTAAAAGAAGAAAATATCAAAAATAAAGTTCCATATGGCGATAGATCAAATTCAGTAATTGAACCTTTTTTAACAGAACAATGGTTTGTTGATGCAAAAAAATTAGCAATCAAAGCTAAAAAAATTGTTAAGACAAAAAAAACAAATTTCTTTCCAACCAACTGGTCTAAAACTTATTTTCAATGGATGAATAATATTGAGCCATGGTGTATTTCAAGACAATTATGGTGGGGACATCAAATACCAGCTTGGTATGGACCTGATCAAAAAATTTTTGTTGCGATCAATGAAAATGATGCAATTAAACAAGCAAAAAAATATTATAAAAAAGATGTAAAACTTACAAGAGATCCTGATGTTTTAGATACATGGTTTTCTTCAGGATTATGGCCATTCGCAACTTTAGGTTGGCCTGATAAAAAAGATTACGTAAAGAAATTTTATCCAACAACAGTTTTAGTAACAGGTTTTGATATTATTTTTTTCTGGGTGGCTAGAATGATTATGTTTGGTATGGAATTTTTGAACAAAGAACCATTTAAAGATATTTATGTACACGCGTTAGTAAGAGATGAAAAAGGACAAAAAATGTCTAAGTCAAAAGGAAATGTAATTGATCCATTAGATCTAATTGAAAAATATAGTGCAGATGCATTACGTTTTACTTTACTTTCTATGGCGTCTCCAGGTACTGACGTTAAACTTTCAGAAGATAGAGTTAAAGGATATAGAAACTTTTTAAATAAATTATGGAATGCTAATAATTTTTTAATTACTAATAAATGTGATTTTAAAAAAACCAACAAAGTTCCAAAAATCTCATTAAATATCAATAAATGGATCTATTCGGAGTTAATAGAGACTAAAAATAAAATTCAAAAAAATATTGAAGATTATCGATTTGATGAGGCAGCAAAAAATGCTTATCAATTTGCATGGCACTCATATTGCGACTGGTATATTGAGCTGTCTAAAACAATTCTATACTCCGAGGATAAAAAGGCAAAAACAGAGGTAAAAGAAGTTTCTGCTTATGTTTTTAAGCAAATATTGGTTATGCTTCATCCTTTCATACCATTTGTAACCGAGGAAATATGGTTAAAGAACAAATTTGATGAGTCTAATAAAAATTTCCTTATGTATAAAAATTGGCCTTCTGGAAAAATTAAAAAAGACCAATCTCTTAAAGAAGTTGAAAAAATTATCAAAATTATCTCTGAATTAAGATCATTTAAAAATGAATTAAATGTCAGTCCTGGTTCATTTGTTGATGTTGCAATTAACAAAATTGCTAAAAAGAATAAATCATTAGTTAATAATAATGATGTTATTTTAAAAAAACTGGGTCGTATCAACAATTTTTTTGATAAAGAACAGGATAAACCCTCTGCAACACTTGTCATTTCTGGTGATATTTTTAAGATTTATTTTGATGAAAATGTTGATCTTAATTTGATTAAAGAAAACTTACAAAAACGTCAGAACAAATATCAAGACGAACTAGATAAGATTTCTCAACGATTATCCAATAAAGGCTTTACAGATAGAGCACCAAAAAATATTGTTGAACAAGAAAAAACTAACTATAGTAGTCTTAAAGATAATATCAAAAAAATATCTTTAACTATTGAGAGTTTATAATGCGGAAATTTAATAAAAAAAAATTACCTAGTAGACATACATCCTTAGGTCCAGATAGAGCACCTCATAGATCTTTTTATTATGCAATGGGTGAAACTGAAAAAGATGTATCAAAACCATTTATAGGAGTTGTATCAACTTGGAATGAGGCTGCTCCTTGCAATATTGCCCTTATGCGACAAGCGCAATCAGTGAAAAAGGGGGTTAGAGCATCAGGAGGGACACCAAGAGAATTTTGCACAATTACTGTTACCGATGGTATTGCCATGGGTCATGAAGGAATGAAATCATCTTTAATTTCAAGAGAAGTTATAGCTGATAGTGCTGAATTAACAGTAAGAGGTCATTGTTATGATGCATTAGTAGGTATCGCAGGTTGTGATAAATCTTTACCAGGATTAATGATGTCCATGGTTAGATTAAATGTACCAAGTGTATTTATATATGGTGGCTCAATCCTTCCGGGAAAATATAAAGGTAAAGATGTAACTGTAGTTGATGTTTTTGAAGCGGTAGGAAAACATTCATCAGGTCAAATGTCTGCAAAAGAATTAAGAAAATTAGAATTAGTAGCGTGTCCTACTGCTGGAGCATGTGGAGGACAATTTACAGCAAACACAATGGCATGTGTTTCAGAAGCAATAGGTTTAGCGTTGCCTTATTCAGCAGGAACACCAGCTCCATATGAAGAAAGAGATAAATATGCAAAAGCAAGTGGTCGAATGGTTATGGAATTATTAGCAAAAAAAATTAAACCAAGAGATATTGTTACAAGAAAAGCATTAGAGAACGCTGCAACAATAGTTGCTGCAACAGGGGGTTCAACTAATGCAGCATTACACTTACCAGCAATTGCAAATGAAGCAGGAATTAAATTTGATTTAATGGATGTTGCAAAAATATTTAAAAGAACACCTTATCTTGCTGATTTAAAACCAGGTGGAAAATATGTTGCAAAAGATATGTGGCTAGCAGGTGGTGTGCCGATGCTTTTAAAAACTCTTTATGATGGTGGCTATATTCATGGAGATTGCATGACGGTCACAGGTAAAACTATGAAAGAAAATTTAAAAGGTATTAAATTTAATCCAAAACAAAAAGTTTTAAGAGCTTACAACAGACCTTTATCATCAGATGGTGGTGTTGTAGGATTAAAAGGAAATTTAGCTCCAGAAGGTGCAATTGTAAAAATTGCGGGTCTAAAAAAATTACAATTTACTGGAAGAGCAAGATGTTTTGATAATGAAGAAAGTGCAATGAAAGCTGTTCAAAGTAGAAAATATAAAGATGGTGATGTGATAATTATTAGATACGAAGGCCCAGTTGGTGGACCAGGTATGAGAGAAATGCTTTCAACAACAGGTGCAATTTATGGTCAAGGAAAAGGCGAGAAAGTTGCTTTAATCACTGATGGAAGATTTTCTGGCGCAACAAGAGGATTTTGTGTTGGTCACGTAGGTCCAGAGGCAGCTTTAGGTGGACCGATTGCTCTTTTACGAAACGGTGATTTAATTGATATTGATGCTAAAAAAGGAACAATTAATGTTCGTTTAACAAGAGCACAATTAGCTTCAAGAAGAAGAAAATGGAAAGCTAAAAAATCTGATTTTGGCTCGGGAACTCTTTGGAAATATGCACAAACAGTTGGGCCAGCAAGTTTAGGAGCCCCAACTCATCCTGGTAAGAAAAAAGAAGTTAAGGAATATTCAAAAATTTAATGAAAATTCGCCCAGTTATTTTATGTGGTGGCGCTGGAACAAGACTTTGGCCAAAAGCTAAAAAACATCAAGCAAAACAATTTATTGATTTTGGTAATTGGACTTTATTGGGCAAAACTTTAGAGAGAGTTAAAGCATCTATATATGATGCACCAATTATAAGCACTAATGCAAAATATTTAAGACAAGTAAAACAACATTTAAAAAAACACAAAATAAGAAAATTCAAGATAGTTTTAGAGCCAGCAAAAAGAAATACTGCACCCGCTATATTAAGTACGGCTTTAATTAAAGACATTCCAAACGAACAACCATTAATGTTTTTGGCTGCTGATCATTTGATAGAAAAAGTTGGTTTATTCAATAAAGCTATCAAAAAAAATCAAAAGAAACTTACTCAAAACAATATCTTTATTTTTGGGATTAAACCCAAAATGCCCTCAAGTGAATTTGGTTATTTTTTAACAAAAAGTAACAAAGTAACTAGATTTGTAGAAAAACCCAAAAAGGCTAAAGCTAAACAAATAATTAGTAAAAAAGGTTATTGGAATTCTGGAATGTTTTATTTGAGAAAAGACTCAATCATTAATAATTTTAAGAAATACCAACCAAATATTTATCGAAATTGTAATAAAGCAGTATTAAAAGCAAAATATAAAAGTAATGTATATTATTTAAACAAACAATCTTTCACAAAAGCAAAAGCCAAGTCTTTTGACTATGCAATATTAGAAAAAACCAAAGATATAAATGCTATCAAATTAGATATTCCTTGGTCTGATTTAGGATCTTGGAAAGAAATCTGTAAGATGTACGGACGAAATAAAAGACATTATTTTAAAAAGAAGAATGTATTTCATAGACCTTGGGGTAGTTATGTAAATCTATTTAATGGTAAGGAATTCCTAATTAAAGAATTATATGTAAAACCAAAAGGTATATTAAGTCTTCAAAAACATCATCATAGAGCTGAACATTGGGTAGTTACTCATGGTGAACCTAAAATTACTTTAAATAAGAAATATTTCACTATGAAACCTGATGAAACTATTTTTATTCCACTAGGTGCAATCCATAGAATAGAAAATCCCTATAAAAAACCAGTTAAAATAATTGAAGCTCAAGTAGGCTCGATTTTAAAAGAAACAGATATAGTGAGATATCAAGATATTTATGGCAGAGTAAAATAATTATTTTACAAGAAAATTCACTTTTTTATTTGATAGATTTAAATGAATTTTTTTATATGAACCAAAATTATCTCCATCAATTTGAACAGGTATCAAATCATTTCCATCAATAGTAATGTTTTGTGAATAAGTAGTAATAACATTTTTATTTTTACTTAAATCACCATTAAGAATTATTAAAAATATAGAATATAATAAATTGATCCTAGTTAAATCCTTAAATATATATGTGACTATTTTATTTTCAAAAATATTTGTTTTATTTATTTTATGATGTCCAGCATAATATTTGGTATTTGAGGATAATATCCAGTCTGCTTGATAAAATTGTCCATCAAAAGTAACATTTAATTTTTTATTATTCATAAATAAGAAATATTGAAAACCCTTGATACCAAATATCACTTTTCCAAGAATTTTTTTAATTTTTGAATTAATTGAATGAACAATTTTTGCATCCCACCCTATACCAGCCATTAAAAAGAAATAATTCTCGTTAATTTTTATAAGATTAGAGGATTTATAATTATTAGAAATCAATACATTGACTATATCATCAATCTTTTTATTCATTGATAATTCAGCTTGCAGTAAATTTGCAGTCCCAGCAGGTATATAGCCTATAGCAAAATCGTCTTTAAAATTAAAATCATTCTTTATTAATTCATTAATTGCAAAAGAAACAGATCCATCTCCACCAGCAACTATTAATCGATCATAATTTTTTTGATTAAAGTTTTTAAAAATTTTCTTAGCTTGATTTATTGTTTTGGTCTCAAAGTATTCTACTGAATTATTTTCTTTTAACTTAGATAAAACCCTATTTATGAATTTTGATTTTCTTCCAGAGGAAGAGTTTTGATTGTAAATTAAACAATACAACATAATTAATCCTTAAAAAATTTTTAACAAATTTGTAACATTTAAATGAAATAAGAAATACATGATTCGTGTTACAGTTGTATTAAAATATAGGTCTTTAAATGCCTAACATACTTAAATACAAAAGCATTTTTATTTCTGATGTGCATTTGGGTACCAAGGGTTGTCAGGCGAAAAAACTTTTAGAGTTTTTTAAAAACTCAAGATCTGAAAATCTTTATCTTGTAGGAGACATTATAGATGTCTGGGAAATGCAAAAAGGTTTTTTTTGGCCTCAAGAACATAATGATGTAATCCAAAAAATTTTAAGAAAAGCAAGACATGGCACTAAAGTTTTCTATATTATGGGCAACCATGATGAAATGTTAAGAAAATTTATTCCAATGAATTTTGGTGACATCCATATGGTTAATAGAGTTATTCATGAGACAAATGCTGGAAAAAAATATGTTGTTGTTCATGGTGATGCTTGGGATGGTGTTATGAAACATGCTAAATGGCTATCTAAACTTGGATCAATAGCTTACAATTTATTGTTACAAATAAATGTAATAATTAATTTCTTTAGAAGGTTGAGAGGAAAAGAATATTGGTCTCTTGCAAAATATTTAAAATATAAGGTTAAGAACGCCGTCAAATATATTGGTGAATATGAAAAAACACTCTCAGATTATGCAAAAAGAAAAAAATTTGATGGAATAATTTGTGGCCATATCCATCATGCTGAGGATAGAGATTTTAATGGGGTCAATTATTTAAATTGTGGAGACTGGGTAGAATCTTGCACTGCATTAGCCGAAAATTACGATGGTAGCTTTGAAATATTATATTGGGATAAAATAAGAGAACAATATTTAGACACTCAAGAAATAATTAAACCTATTAAAAATGAAGACTTAAAAAAAGCTTCGTAATTAATGAAAATTTTAATCGCAACAGATGCATATTTTCCACAAGTAAATGGTGTTGTAAGAACCTTGCATGAAACAGGTAAAATTTTAAAAGAACAAGGTCATAGAATAGAATATATCACACCAGAATTATTTTTAACTTTTCCGATGCCAAAATATAATGAAATTAGAATATCTATTAATGTTTGGCCAAGAGTTGGTAGCTTAATAAAGAAAATAAAACCTGATGCAATTCATATAGCTACTGAAGGTCCTATAGGGACTATGGCAAGAAGATATTGTTTGAAGAATAAACTAAAGTTTACCACAAGTTTTCATACAAGATTTGATAAATATCTTAAGCTTTACTTTCCTATTATACCTGCAAAATGGGCTGAAAAATTCTTAGCAAACTTTCATAACAAGGCTGAGAGAATCTTAGTAACAACAGAATCTATGAGAAAAGAATTAATCGATATAGGTATAGATAATAATAAAATGATTACTTGGACAAGAGGAGGCAATCATGGAGCTTTTAAGAGTCCGAAAAAAATTGATTTACCACATAAAAGACCGATTTGGATTTATGTTGGAAGAGTTGCAGTTGAAAAAAACATAAGAGCTTTTTTAGAATGTGATTTAGAGGGTACAAAAATGATAATAGGAAAGGGACCTGATTTAAAAAAATTAAAAAAAGAATTTCCTAAAGATATTTTTTTAGGAGAAAAAACAAACGGTGAATTAGCGTCTCATTTTGCATCTTCCGATGTTTTTGTATTTCCAAGTAAAACAGATACATTTGGAATTGTAGTTTGTGAGTCTTTAAATTGCGGAACACCTGTAGCTGCTTATCCTGTTCCAGGTCCTAAAGATATATTTGAGGGTTCCAAAATAAATTGTTTAGATAATGATCTTAAAGTTTCAGCTCATAAAGCTTTGAAAGTTAATAGAAATGATTGTCTTGAATTTGCAAAAAAATTCACTTGGGAAGAAACAGCAAAAATATTTTTTAACAATATTTCACCAAATCATTAGTTAATTTTTCCTTAATTTATTTGCATTAAAAAGTGTAATGATGCAAAATTAAGCTGTCTAAATTTATGGAATATTTCATCATTCTACTTATAGTTGTTATAATTTATCTCCTCTATTTACTTAATCAAAAAAAAAACAAATCAATAAATACTGCTACAATAATTAATAAAAGAGAGGAAAAAACCAAAAGAGTAATTATTGATGAACTTGAGGATCAGTTTTTTGCATTAAATAAATTTAACATAATTAAATATGCTAATCCAAGTGCATTAAAAAGATTTGGAAGTAATTTAATTGATAAAAACATATCCTCTGTAATTCGAAAACCAGAATTAATAGATAATATTGAAAAAGCTATTGTTGAAAATAAAACAAAAAATATTGACATTGAAATAGACCTCCCATCATATCAATTTTATAAAATTTATATTATTCCTGGTCCAACTCATTTATTTACTGAACCAGATTCTGTTGTGTTATTTTTAAAAGATTTTACTGAAATTACAAAAGCACAAAAATTTAAAACTGATTTTGTCGCTAATGTAAGCCATGAATTAAGAACACCTTTAATGGCAATAAAAGGATCATTAGAAACTATCGAAGGCCCAGCATCTGATGACGAAAAGGCTAAAAAAAAATTTATGAAAATTTTATCAGAACAATCATCAAGGATGGAAAGTTTAATTAATGATCTATTAATTCTTACACGAATTGAACTTGATGAACATATAAGACCTACTTCAATAGTAAATATTAATGAACTCTTAGAGACTATTATAAGTAATTTTGAAATTGTTTTAAAAAAGAAAAATATAACTGTTAAAAATCAATTTACAGATACATCAAATGTTGTAGGTGATGAAAAAAGATTAAATACAGTTTTTTCTAATCTTTTAGATAATTCAATAAAATATTCTCCGGAAAATAAAAATATATATATTTCTAAAAATGAAAATAGTAACAAACTATTAGAAAAGAATATAATGATTAGTATTAAAGATGAAGGTTATGGCATTCCCCATGATCACATTTCACGTGTTACAGAAAGATTTTACAGGGTTGACATAGAACAAAGTAAAAAAGTTGGTGGAACTGGTTTAGGATTAGCTATTGTTAAACACATAATTACCCAACACAGAGGTGATTTTGAGATTCTTTCAGAGGTTGGTAAAGGTACTGAAATTAGAATATATTTGCCCTCGAAATAAAAATTTAAAAAAACTTCATTTTACAACCCTTATTTGAGAAAACTTTAACATTTCTTTGATTGATTCGTGTGTAGATTTTATTTAAATTTTTACAATGATTAAAATACTCAAAAATATTTCAATATTTTTTTATTTAATCTTGTTTTTCACAACTAGTGTATATTCAAAAGACCTTTCTACTCTTTTACGTACTCAGCAATTAACAGTTTTTGACATAGGTATTTTTAGATTAGAAGAGGACTTAAAGAGTTCTTATCCTGCTGTAAAGAAACATAAAGATGTGCCTTATGAAGATATATATATGGATGTTGTCAGTTCCTATTGGAGAAATACAGTAGATTTAATTGTTTCAATCCCAGTAAATGAAAATTTAAAAAAAGAGAATTATATGTCAGACTCATTTAGATGTAGAAATATATTTAATTCAGTAAGAGATCATTTGTTGAGAAACGAAAATTTAAGTAATTATAGGTTTACTATGGCAACTAGTTATTTAACATCTGTTTTTTCTACTCCAAGCACATGGCCAAGGTGGCGATACGATCAAAGCGTCTTAGAAGAATTAGTTAATTTAGTGAAACTTGAAATTATTTTGAGACCTACAACTGAACTTGCTTTTAAAGATAAAGTTAACCCTGTTTCTTGTAAAGGTGGTTTAGAAACAGAAAATGAAGAGATTATAGTCTCAATGAAATACAACTAAAAAGTTATCTTTTTAACAAAAGTGTAACAATTCTGTAATATTAAAGATTCAATTAATTTATACGAGTCTCTCATCTTTATATTAATTAATAACGAAAGGATTAAAGATAATGAAAAAACTAACTATAGTGATCGCTTCTCTAGTTGCTTTATCAATAGCAACTGTTGCTCAAGCAAGAGATCAAATTAAGATAGTTGGTTCTTCTACAGTATTCCCTTACGCAACAGTTGTTGCTGAAAGATTTGGTGGTTCAGGATTTAAAACTCCTGTAATCGAGTCTACTGGTACTGGTGGTGGAGCTAAACTATTCTGTGCTGGTGTAGGTGAACAACATCCAGATATTACAAATGCATCAAGAGCTATGAAAGATAAAGAAAAAGCTCTATGTAAGAAAAATGGTGTTAATGATATCGTTGAGATCGTAATTGGTAACGATGGTATTACATTAGCTTACAGCAAAGATGCAAAACCAGTAAACTTTACTAAAGAACAATTATATTTAGCACTTGCTGCTCATACAGTTGTTGATGGTAAATTAGTTCCAAATATTTATAAAACTTGGGACCAAATTGACCCTAGCTTACCAAAACAAAAAATTTCAGTGATGATCCCACCAGGAACATCAGGAACTAGAGATGCTTGGAATTCTTTAGTAATGAAAAAAGGTATGACTAAAGAAGCTAAAGCTCTTTATAAAGCTGGTTTTGAAGCTGGAAATAAAAAATACAAAAAACCTCAAAAACTTTACAGAGAAGATGGTGCTGCTATTGAAGTTGGAGAAAACGATAGTTTAATCATCCAAAAGTTAACTCAAGATAAAGAAATGTTTGGTTTCTTTGGTTTCAGTTATTTCTTAGCTGCAAAAGATAAATTGCAAGCAGCAAGTATTGATGGTGGACAACCGTCATTAAAGTCTATTCAAGACTACAGTTATGCTGTTGCTAGACCTTTATTCTTCTACGTGAAAAAAGCACACGTTGGAGTAATTCCAGGCTTACATGAGTTTGTGAAAGAATTCACAACTAAGAAAGCTATTGGAAAAGGGGGTTACTTAGCAGACATTGGTTTAGTGCCATTAGACTCTAAGTTGTATAAAACAACTAGAACTAATGCTACGAAGCTAGTTGCTATGGGTAATTAATTATTCCTCAGTTAACAAATGATTAAAAAGGGGGTCTTTTTAGACCCCTTTTTTTTAAAAAAAGAGTAAAGTCCTCACTTAAGGAGATTCTGTGAACTTAATATTATTTACATTTATTGTTCTTCTAGGTTTCACAAGCTATTATTTTGGACGGAGAAAAGCATATACAATTCAATCTACAAAAAAAAGATTAACCGCATTACCACAATTTTATGGTTATTATCTTGCAATCTGGTGTGCAATACCAGCCTTTATAATTTTTTCATTATGGGCAATTTTTGAGCCCACAATTGTAAAACTATTAATCTTAAGTGATTATTCAAATCAAGGTTATCTTGATGATGAATTAAATTTATTATACGAAAAATCAAAAGCATTGTCTCGAGGGCAATTCACTGGAGAAATTACACCTTTTATTGAAGCTTCAGCTGAAAAATATTTAAGTCTTCGATCAATAGCTCAAAGTTCAAAAGTTGTTATAGTATTATCTGCAATTATTGCCTCTGTTGCTTATGCGTATAAAAGAATTTCATCTAATTCTAGAACAAGAGAACCAGTTGAAAAATTTTTGAACGCAGTTTTATTTACAGCTTCTTTAGCTGCAATATTAACTACTGTTGGAATAGTTTTCTCACTTATATTTCAAACTATAGATTTTTTTAAAGTAATTCCATTATTTGATTTTGTCTTTGGAACTCACTGGTATCCAGCAAAAGCTTTTGTTAGAGATTCTTCTGAGGCTTTAGATCCGACAATGTATTCAGATACTTTTGGAGCAGTCCCTATTTTTGCAGGTACTTTTTTTATTGCATTTATTGCTATGTGCGTTGCTATCCCAATTGGATTAATGAGTGGAATTTATTTAGCTGAATATGCATCAACTAAAGTTAGACAATATGCAAAACCATTAATTGAAATTTTAGCTGGTATACCAACAGTTGTTTATGGTTTTTTTGCTGCCCTAACTGTTGGACCATTTTTGAAAGAATTAGGAACTTCAATGGGTCTTGAAGTTTCAGCTGAAAGTGCTTTAGCAGCAGGAGGGGTAATGGGTATTATGATTATACCATTTATTTCAAGTTTAAGTGACGATGTAATTACAAGTGTGCCTCAAAGTTTAAGAGATGGAAGTTACGCTATGGGAGCAACTAAATCAGAAACAATTAAGAGAGTTATTTTTCCTGCGGCATTGCCGGGGATAGTTGGATCTATTTTACTTGGTGTTTCAAGAGCTATTGGAGAAACAATGATAGTTGTTATGGCCTCTGGTTTAGCTGCTAATTTAACTTTAAATCCTTTAGAGTCTACTTCAACGATTACAGCTCAAATTGTAGTTATTCTAATTGGTGACCAAGCTTTTGGCGACCCAAAAACGCAAGCTGCTTTTGCTTTAGGTATGTCATTATTTTTAGTAACACTTTGTTTAAATATTGTGGCCTTGAGAGTAGTTAAAAAATATAGAGAAAAATATGAATAAAAATAAAGAACAATTATTAAATAAAAGATATA
Source organism: uncultured Pelagibacteraceae bacterium (assembly GCA_902597675.1). Taxonomy (GTDB): domain Bacteria; phylum Pseudomonadota; class Alphaproteobacteria; order Pelagibacterales; family Pelagibacteraceae; genus Pelagibacter. Next base: position 46,301 of record CACJYR010000007.1, read on the forward strand.
AAGCTGAACAGCGATTTCGCTTATACGGTCTGAGTGCAATTTTTATGGCACTTTTATTTTTAACAATCTTTATTTTTAAAATTTTTTCAACTGGCTATTCAGCTTTTCAAAAAACATGGCTTATTGTTCCAGTAACTTTCGATGCTGAATTAATGATGTTAGACCAAAATCCTTCTAAAGAAGATTTACAGGACGCTGATTATTACGATATAGCATTAAAATCAATGGCTGATTTAGATCCAAACGCCAATGAAGATCAAGAAAATGAATTGAAGAGAATGGTGTCTTATTTTTTTGAAAAAGAAATTAAAAATGAACTTTTAAATGACCCTAATTTAATAGGAAAAACAAAGGAAGTTTATCTAACTGCTTCAGATGATTTAGACCAAGTCTTTAAAGGAAATTATCCAAGAGATTTACCTGAAGACCAAAGAAGAGTAAGCGATTATCAATTAAAAATTTTTGATCAACTTGTTGCAAATGGTAAGGTTGAAAGTAAATTTAATATAAGTTTTTTTACAAATGCTGACTCAAGAGAAGCTGAGCTAGCTGGAATAGCAAGTTCATTTATGGGCTCAATTTTTTCTATACTTGTTTGTTTAATGATAGCTTTTCCTGTTGCGGTTCTAGCTGCAATCTATCTTGAAGAATTTGCCCCTAAAAATAGATTTACTGATTTTATTGAAGTTAATATAAACAACTTAGCAGCGGTTCCATCTATAGTTTTTGGTCTATTAGGGTTAGGAGTTTTATTGGCTATATTTCAATTACCAAGGTCTACCCCATTAGTTGGAGGTATCACTTTGTCCTTAATGACCTTACCAACAATAATTATAGCTGCTAGAGCATCTTTAAAAGCAGTTCCACCAAGTATAAGAGAGGCAGCACTTGCTATGGGAGCAAGTCGAATGCAAACCACAATGCATCATACAGTTCCTCTTTCTATGCCTGGCACGTTATCAGGAACAATAATTGGTTTAGCTCAAGCTTTAGGAGAAACTGCACCCTTAATTTTAATTGGAATGGTTGCTTTTGTTAACACGATACCTGGATCACCCATGGATCCTGCTGCAAGCTTACCAGTTCAAATTTATATTTGGGCTGAAAGTGCTGAAAGGGGATTTGTAGAAAAAGTTTCGGCATGTATAATGGTCTTACTTGGCTTTTTAATAATAATGAATTTATTTGCCCAAATAATAAGACATAAGTTTGAGAAAAAATGGAGTTAAAATGATAAAGATTAAAGCAAAAGATGTTGATGTTTTTTATGGAAAAAAACAAGCGCTCTTTAATATAAGTTTAGATATTGAGGAAAATCAAGTAACGGCATTAATTGGTCCATCTGGTTGTGGTAAATCAACTTTCCTAAGATGTCTTAATAGAATGAATGATGTAATTGATATCTGTAGTGTTAAAGGAGAAATTTTAATTAATGATTTTAATATCAATGATAAAAGTTGTGATGTCGTAAGACTAAGAGAAAAAATTGGTATGGTTTTTCAAAAACCCAATCCTTTCCCAAAAACTTTATATGAAAATGTATCTTACGGTCCAACAATTCATGGTATGGCTCAATCAAAACAAGAAATGGATGAAATTGTTGAAACTAGTTTGAAAAAGGCTGCACTATGGGAAGAGGTAAAAGATAGGTTGCATGAACCTGGAACTGGATTATCTGGAGGACAACAGCAAAGACTTTGTATTGCTAGAGCGATTTCTGTAAGACCTGAAGTTATATTAATGGATGAACCTTGTTCAGCATTAGATCCAATAGCAACAGCACAAATTGAAGAATTGATTGATGAGTTAAAAAAAGAGCACACAATAATAATTGTAACTCATTCTATGGCTCAAGCAGCACGTGTTTCTCAAAATACAGGTTTTTTTCATTTAGGACAATTGATTGAACATGGATCTACTGATAAAATATTTAAGAATCCTGATAATAAAAAAACGCAAGATTATATAACAGGGAGGTTTGGATAATGTCTGAAGCACCACATACAGTCAAATCTTACGAAGAAGAACTAAAAAATCTTAATGCTAATATAATTAAAATGGGAAGTGCATGTGAAGATTCTTTAGGTAAAGCAATTCAAGCCATTACAACAAGAAATAGCGATATTGCAGAAAATGTAATTCAAGATGATGAAAAAATAGATAAATATGAAGCCTTGATTGAACAACAAGTTGTAAATTTAATTGCTTTAAGACAACCCATGGCAATAGATTTAAGAGAGACAGTAACGGCTTTGAAAATGTCTTCAGATTTAGAAAGAATAGGTGATTTAGCAAAAAATATATCCAAGAGAACACTTTTGCTTAACGAAAATCTTCCAAAGAACTTGGTAGACTCATTGAATAGAGTATCTACCAATGTTCAAAAACAATTAAAATCAACATTAGATGCTTATCTAGAAAGATCTGCGCCAATGGCAGTAAATGTTTGGGAAGGTGATGAGCAAATAGATGATCTAACAAATCTTTGTATGCAAGAAGTTATAAAATATCTTAAAGAAAATGAAAAAAATTTAGAAGATGGAACCCATTTATTGTTTGTAACTAAAAACATAGAGCGTATTGGTGATCATACTACAAATGTTGCAGAACAAGTTTATTATTTAGTTAAAGGCGAATATTTAGAAGGTGATAGACCCAAGGGAACAGAGCCAATTGTAACCGGAGAAAAATGATTTATGTCAGCTCATGTTTTCATAGCTGAAGATGAAGCATCAATTGTTAGTTTGTTAAAGTACAATCTTGAAAAAGAAGGTTATAAAGTCAGTCATTCAGAAAATGGAGAAGATGCTCTTAAACAAATAAAATTAAAACAGCCAGATTTAATATTAATGGATTGGATGTTACCAGAATTATCTGGTGTTGAAATTTGTAAAAACTTAAAAAAAGATAATAAGGTTAATGATATTCCTGTCATTATGTTAACTGCAAAAGGGGAGGAAGAAGACAAATTAAAAGCATTTGATACAGGTGCAGATGATTATGTAACTAAACCTTTTAGTCAAAAAGAATTGAATGCTAGAATTAAATCTTTATTGAGAAGATCTAAACCTCAATCATCATCAGACATTGTAGAATTTACTGATTTAAAAATAGATCGGATTACAAAAAGAGTTTATAGAAAAGATAAAGAAATTACTTTGGGTCCAACTGAATTTAAACTCTTAGATTTTTTTATCAAAAATCCAAAAAGAGTTTATTCAAGAGAACAACTCTTAAACAATGTTTGGGGAGAAAATATATATGTTGAGTCTAGAACAGTTGATGTTCATATTAGAAGATTAAGACAAGCAATTAACATACAAAATACAAAACCTTTAATTAGAACAGTAAGATCAGCTGGTTATTCTTTAGAATCTTGAAGATCTTTGGGTCTTATAAATTTTTTTAATACTCCCTTTTTCTCAACTTCATTCCAGGATTTAATATCAAACTCAATTTTTGCAAATGCTGCTGTTGGGAATTTATAATTCATTAGTTTAAAATTATTCGTATTATGATTTTTTGTAAGATTTCGTACTAAATTTTTCACTGATGGTTCATGGTTTATAATCAAAATTGATTTATATTCACTGGATATTTCTTTAATTTTTTTTACAATGGCATTCTCATCAACTAAATATAAATCTTTTGAAAAATTAACTTTTTTTGGCTTATTTATTTTCTTGGATAAAATTTGAAAAGTTTTTTTTGTTCTTTTTGATGATGAAATTAATGCATAATCAAATTCAAATTTTTTTTTAACAAAATATTCACAAATCATTTTTGCATTTTTCTTGCCTCTTTTACTAAGTGGTCTATCAAAATCATTAATACTTAAATCATCCCAACTAGATTTTGCGTGTCTCATGACGTATAATTGATACATAAAATCTAAATATATGACTGCTTTAAAAAAACAACATAAAGAAGAGTTGAAATCTAAATATATAAATAGAGAGCTTTCTTGGTTAAAATTCAACGATAGAGTACTTTTAGAGGCGCAAAATATCGAAAATCCTCTTTATGAAAGAGTAAAGTTTTTATCAATTGCTGGGTCTAATCTAGATGAATTTTTTATGGTCCGTGTAGCTGGGTTATATAGTCAAATAAAACAAGAAGTTGACTCACTAAGCTCTGATGGTTTGACACCTGAAGAGCAAATGGATGAGGTAGTGCTTGAAACTAAGAATCTATTAAAAAAACAGAACAAAATTTTTATTCAACTGATTATGGAATTAAAAAAAAATAATATCAATTTAGTTAAACCAGTTAATTTAAATACTAAGGATAAAAAAAAACTTTTAGAAATATTTATAATCAATCAAGGAAGAGCAATCGTAATGAAGTTAAGAAAAAAAAATAAAAAAAGGATTTTAAACTCAATAATTGTAATACCAAAAGCATTATCTAGATTTATTGAAATTGAGTCTTCAAAAAATCATAAGAAATTTGTTATTCTAGATGACGTAATAAGTTTTTTTGCTAATGAAATTTTTCCAGATCATGATTTAGAAAAGAAAATGATTTTTAGAGTAATAAGAGACAGCGATGTAGAGATTCAAGAGGAAGCAGAAGATTTAATTAGATCTTTTGAATTGGCTTTAAAAAGACGTAGAACGGGTGATATTGTTCGTTTAGAGGTTCTTGAAAATAGTGATAACGAATTGGTAAGATTTATAATTAATAAATTAGATATAAATCCTGACTATATTTATGATGTATCTGGCCTTGTTGGAATTCAAGATATAGATCAAATATGTAAAGTAAAAAATCCAAAACTAAGATTTAAGCATTTTACGCCTAGAGAAGTTGAAAGATTAAAAGAATATAATGATAATTTTTTTGAGACTATTAAAAAGAAAGATTTAGTTGTTCATCATCCTTTTGAAACATTTGACTCAGTAATTGAATTTTTAAATCAAGCAGCAAATGATAAAAAAGTTATAGCTATAAAACAAACTCTATATAGAACAACTCTAGACTCACCTATTGTTAAAGCTTTAATAACAGCTGCAGAAAATGGAAAAACAGTTACCGCTTTAATTGAAATTAAAGCTAGATTTGATGAGGAAGCTAATATTCAACTATCAAGAAGTTTAGAAAAAGTAGGTGTTCAAATTGTTTATGGTTTTGCTAAATATAAAACTCATGCAAAATCATCATTAGTTTTAAGAAGAGAACAGGGTAAAATACAAACTTATTTCCATTTAGGAACTGGCAATTATCATCCAGTAAATGCTAAAATTTATACTGATTTGTCTTTATTTAGTTGTGATAAGAAAATGGCATCAGATGTTGAAAAGTTTTTCAATTATGTAACAGGATACGCAAAACCAAAAAATTTAAATAAAATTTCTATTTCGCCAGTAAATATGAGGCAAACCTTAAATGAAAATATTGATGCTGAAATTAAAAATTCTAAAAATGGAAAATTTGCAGCTATTTGGGCAAAAATGAACTCTTTAGTAGATCCAGAAATTATTGATAAATTTTATGAAGCTTCGAATGCTGGTGTAAAAATTCATTTATTTGTAAGGGGTGTTTGT
>CACJYR010000008.1 GCA_902597675.1 uncultured Pelagibacteraceae bacterium
TTACTCCCAAAAAGGATTTTTATGAGGGAAATACTTATAAATTTTTTAAAACAAAAATAAGAAAGATTTTTAAGAAAGATATTTTGCTAAAAGAGATTAAAAATTATGATGAAATTTTATTATTAGGATCTGGGAAAGGGGTAGCTTCAGTTAGAACTATAAATGAGCTTAAATGGAAAAGAAAAAATTTAGATAAATTCAAGTTTTTATCTAAACAATATGATGCAGTTATAAATAAATGTAATCCTTATAGATTTTAATAGATGAAAGATCCAAACAATCCTTGTTTATTTTGTAACGTTAAAAAAAGTGGATGTGCTCATGAAAATGAGTTGGCATATGCAAGTTATGACTCGTATCCAGTTTCAGAACATCATTGTTTGATTATACCCAAAAGACACATAAAGGATTATTTTGAACTATCTAATGATGAATTGGTTGCATGTAATGATCTTATAAAAATTGTTAAAAAAGAAATAATTAACAAAGATTTGTTAGTTAAAGGATTTAATCTAGGCACAAATATAGGAATTGTATCTGGTCAATCTATTTTACATTGTCATTTTCATCTGATTCCCCGAAGAGAAGGAGATGTCGACAACCCCCAAGGTGGAGTGCGATCAGTCATTCCAAGCAAACAACATTATAAAAGAAATAATTAGCCTGTTATAAAAGACAAATTGACCCCAGTTTGAGGTTGAACTATAAATTCAACTAGATATAAAACTTTTAAATTAATTCAAAATTTAACAAAAGGCGGAAATGTTAAGTAACAATCCATTTTCAATTTTATCAGAAACCATCTCACCTTTTGCAATGCAATCTTTCATTATTGCAATGGTTTTGTTGATTGCAGTAGGAACGATTATTCAAATGATACATCACAAAAATTTGACTTATTTTTTTAACAACGCGAAAAAAGCAAAGCTTTCAGCAACAAAAAAATTAGGAGTTGGAGAAAAAGCTTCTGTCATTGCTAAAACAACAGTTGTTGATATTGGCACAACTTCTGAATTGGGGTTTGGTAAAAGAAGACTTGCCCATGTTTTAGGAATGTATGGCACAATTTTATTTTGGGTGTCTTCAGCTATTTTAGTTTTTTGTTACACAGGTGCTGATAAACCAAATTCTCAAACTTGGTCAATGATTTGGCATGCAGGAGCAATATTAACATGTTTAGGTGGATATTGGTTTTGGTTTTTTTTAAGAGTCGATGTTTCAGCAGAAGCACATCCTTGGTATAGAATTATAAAAGCTGATTTATTTGTTTTAGCACTACTTGCGTGTTCAACTTTTGGGTTAGCTTGGTCATTCACACAATTTAATGGGCAAATAGGTTTGTCTTATTTATTTTTAATTTTATTTGTTGTATCTAACTTAATTTTATTCGGTGGTGTTTATTGGTCGAAATTTGCTCACATGTTCTATAAACCTGGGGCAGCTATTCAAAAAAATTTAGCAGAGGCAGATGGATCTAGGGATAATTTACCTCCACCAGCTGATGCCCCAGAACAATTTGGCCTGGGTATAAAAAGAGAAGAGCCAAAACATTATTAATATGTTAATAGAAAAAGGAGAAAAATAAAAAATTATGTCAACTTTTGTATACATGACAAGATGTGATGGCTGCGGTCATTGCGTAGATATATGTCCTTCAGACATCATGCACATTGATGAAAATATCAGAAGAGCAAAAAATATTGAACCAAACTTTTGTTGGGAATGTTATTCATGTGTTAAAGCATGTCCTAATCATGCAATTGATGTAAGAGGGTATGCTGATTTTGCTCCGATGGGTCACAGCGTTAGAGTTAGAAGAGAAGAAGAAAAAGGAACTATCTCTTGGAAAATTAAATTTAGAAATGGAACAGAGAAAAACTTCGTTTCACCTATCACAACAAAACCTTGGGGAAAATTTATTCCTAAACTTGCTGAAGGCGATACTCCTAACCAAGGAGAAATTAATTCACAAAGATTATATAGTGAGCCAGAGGGATTAAATACCAATAAAGAATTACCATCGGTTCCAAAAGAGTCTTTTAAAAAAGGTGTTTATTATTAATGGCTAAGCACAAAACACATTATGAGGAGTGTGATGTATTGGTTGTTGGTGGTGGAATGGCTGGCACAGGAGCAACATTTGAGGCCAGACACTGGGGAAGAGATTTAAAGATTGTTTGTGTTGAAAAAGCAAACATTGATCGAAGTGGTGCAGTTGCACAAGGTTTATATGCAATTAATTGTTATATGGGTATGCAATGGGATGAAAACCAACCCGAAGACCATGTAAGGTATGCCAGAAATGATTTAATGGGAATGGTTAGAGAAGATTTGGGTTATGACATGGCTCGTCATGTAGACTCAACTGTTCATATGTTTGATGAGTGGGGTCTTCCAATGATGAAAAATGAAAAAACTGGAAGATATCTGAGAGAGGGTAAATGGCAAATAATGATTCATGGCGAAAGTTATAAGCCAATCGTTGCTGAGGCAGCAAAAAAATCCGCAGATAAAATTTACAACAGAATAATGATTACTCATTTGTTAATGGATGAGTCTCAAGAAAATAGAATTGGCGGCGCAGTTGGTTTTAATATGAGAACAGGTGATTTTCATGTGTTCAGAGCTAAGGCGGTTATAGTTTCAGCTGGTGGAGCATCACATATTTTTAAACCAAGGGCGGTTGGAGAAGGTATGGGAAGAACTTGGTATGCACCATGGAGTAATGGATCTGCTTATGCTTTACCTATTGCAGCAGGTGCAAAGATGACCCAAATGGAAAATAGAATTGTATTGTGCAGATTTAAAGATGGTTATGGACCAGTTGGAGCATACTTTTTACATTTAAAAACATATACACAAAATGCTAACGGCGAAAATTATGAGAAAAAATGGTATGAGCAAACTAAAGAATTAGTTGGAGAATATATTGATCATCATCCAACTCCTACTTGTTTGAGAAACCACGCATTTATTCAAGAGGTTGCTGCAGGCGGTGGACCGATACATATGGTAACCAAAGAAGCTTTCCAAGATCCTCATTTAGAAACAGTAGGTTGGGAAAACTTTTTGGGTATGACAGTTGGGCAAGCAGTAGTTTGGGCATCACAAAATATCGACCCCAAATATACAAATCCAGAATTAACAACCTCAGAGCCTTACGTAATGGGATCACATGCAACATGCTCTGGAGCTTGGGTAAGTGGACCAGAAGATCTATCTCCACCAGAATATTTCTGGGGTTACAATAGAATGCTTACAATTGATGGACTTTTTGGTGCTGGAGACACAGTTGGAGGTAGTGCTCATAAATTTTCATCAGGTTCTTTTACTGAAGGAAGATTAGCCGCAAAAGCAGCAGTTAAATATATAGAGGATAAAAAAGCAGAAGGAATTAATGTTACGGATAAACAATGTGAGGATTTTAAAAATGCAGTTTACAAACCTTTAGAAACTTACACAGTAGCTCAAAATGAGATCACCGGTGGAACTGTTTCACCAAGTTATATTTCTCCAATACAAGGATTACAAAGACTTCAAAAAATTATGGATGAGTATGTCGGGGGAATTACCTCAAATTACATGACGAACGGCAATATGCTTAAGAGAGCTCTTGAACTTCTAGAGTGGTTGCAAGAAGATTTAGAAAACGTAGGAGCTGAGGACTATCATCAATTAATGAGAGCCTGGGAGCTCAAACACAGAGCTCTAACCTCACAATGTGTAACAGAGCATACATTATTTAGAGAAGAAACTCGTTGGCCAGGTTATTATTACAGAGGCGATCATATGAAACTAGATGATGAAAATTGGCATTGCTTAACAGTCTCTAGAAGAGACCCTAAAACAGGAAAATTTACTCTGGAGAAAGTGCCAGTTTATCATATCGTTGACGAAAAAGAGAAGAAGAAGGCTTCGTAACACCACTTTTCAAACTTCTTTATGGACCTTTTGAAAAAATCTGACGAGGAGATATTCGCGATAGCCAAGCCTTTTTGGGAAAATCTAGTAAGAGCCTCAAATATGAAAGATTATGGTGGCTTTACCAGAGATTTCTCTACCCAAATGCTGTTTGGGGCTAACGAAGTAGAGCTTGGAAAACAATGGGCTAACAACAAGATTATTACCAATTTAAATGAAACATACGAACCCTTCGGAACATTAAGAAGAGGGGATCATATTACCGTATTGATTAAGCAGACCAACAAGGAAGTGCCTGGAGAATTTTTAGGAAGACTGGTCCTCGGAGTTGAGGATGGTGAAGTAAAAATTTTCGGAGCCACAATTTATTAATTAAAGTTTGACAATTTTTCTGCTGGTGCTATTGAGGATGTAGATGCACCTTTCAAATATAAAAATTTTACAAAAAATCTTAAATTATAAAACAGCATTAATTAAAACAGGAATTTTTTCAGCAATATTAGCTTGCTGGGGTGTAATATTATTTGGAACTTTTTTAACTTTTAAATAAATTTTTTTTAAAAAAGTTAATTATTTTAAATGGAAGTATTTTTACCAATAGCACAAGTACATGTTACTGCTATTGAAATCATTTTATTAAGTGCTTTAGTTGGAGTTTTATCAGGACTATTTGGAGTAGGAGGTGGTTTTTTAATGACACCTTTCTTAATTTTTTTAGGAGTTCCACCAGCTTATGCCGTTGCCAATGAGGCAAATAACATTTTAGCCACCTCTGTTTCTGGATCAACTACTCATTATCTTAAGAATACGTTGGATTATAAAATTGGTTTTATGATTGTCATTGGCGGTGCAATAGGAACCATTATCGGAATTTATACATTTACTTACTTTAAGGACATTGGCAAAATAGATACTGTTATCTCACTTGCTTACATGTATATCTTGGCGATTATTGGAACTTTAATGCTTGTTGAAAGTCTTGGCGAGATAGATAAAGCAAGAAAAAATACTATTGTAAAAAGAAAATTACACGTTCATTATTGGATACATGGTCTTCCATTTAGGATGAGATTTCCTAAATCAAAATTATATGAAAGTGCGTTCACGCCAATTATCATTGGTTTATTTGTAGGTTTTATAGCAGCTATTATGGGTATTGGTGGAGCTTTCATACTAGTACCTGCAATGATTTATATAATTGGTATGCCAACAAAATTAGTTCCAGGAACTTCTTTGTTTGTAACTATCTTTGTAAGTGTGATTGTTACTTTTTTACATGCATTTAATTATGGATCTATAGATTTAATTTTAGTTTTAATGTTGGTTATTGGTTCGATAATTGGAGTACAAACAGGTCAAAAAATTGGACAATCAATTGAAAGTTCAGGACTAAAAGCGCTATTAGCAGTTTTGCTATTAATTGTTGGAATTGCAATTGCTTATGATACTTTTTTTGTTGATCATACTATGAACGGTATCACTAAGGTTGCAGAAAAAGATTTAACACCATTATCAGTTTTAGTTCAAAAATTTTCAAAAGATATGCCAATTGTATATAGTTTATTTTCTATATTTTTTGCTATAGCGTTAGGCGTTGCTGCAGCATTTATTCGAAGATTTTTATCTGATTTAAAAAAAAAGCACTTTAGCAAACCAGCTAAGTAAAAATTTTAAGCACTTCGGTACAATTTGGTCATTACGAATTCTCTATGACCTAGAGCTTCAGCGCAAGTGAGTCTACCATTTGCAACTTTTAAAGTTGTTTTAATTAATTCATCCCCAGCTTCAGATAAATTCATTTCTCTTGAGAGAATTTTTGAAACATCACAATCTATATGTTCTCCCATAGATTTAACTGTTAATGGGTTTGCTGTTAATTTTATAACTGGTTCAATTGGGTTTCCTACAATATTACCCTGACCAGTAGGAAATAAATGAATATTAAATCCCGCAGCTGCTTGTAGTGTTACACACTCCGCTGCAGCAGATGACGTATCCATGAAGTATAAACCTTTTCCTTTTTTTGGCTCTTCAGCCGGTTCTAAAACATCAACAAATTTACAATTTCCTATTTTTTGAAAATTTCCAAAAGCTTTTTCCTCAATAGTCGTTAAACCACCTGCTATATTTCCAGCAGTTGGTTGACTTTCAGAAAGGTCATCCGTTGCTTCTTTCAAAATAAAATCATTATAAGCACTCCAAGTCTTCATAAATTTATCTGAAGCTTCTTTTGTGGCACCTCTTGTAGCACAAACTTTTTCTGCACCTGTAAGTTCTGATGTTTCTCCAAAACATAAATGAACTCCAAGTGGTTCAAGTTTATCCATTAAATTTCCAACAGTTGGATTAGAGGCCAAACCAGAAGTGGTGTCAGACTCTCCACATTTTACTGAAATCCATAAATCACTTATCGGGCACTCTTCTCTTTGTTTTTCAGAAGCCCACATAACAAATTCTTGAGCTTTTTTTGAAGCTTTCATTACAGTTCCAATATCTCCAGTACGTTCAATATGGAAACCCTCAACTGGTTTTCCAGTTTTTGCAATTCCATCTACAATTCTCTTTGTCCATTTAGGTTCAATACCAATCACAATTACCGCTGCAACATTTGGGTTGCTTCCAGTTCCAATCATTGTTCTAAAATGTAATTCTAAATCCGCTCCAAATTGTAATCTTCCATAAGAATGGGGAAGAGCTATTGTTCCTTTAATGTTATTTGCAACTGCTTCAGCACATGCGTTTGAAATATCATCAACTGGTAAAATAATTACGTGGTTTCTTGTTCCTGCTCTGCCGTTTTCTCTTTTATAACCTAAAAAACTTTTTGGAATTTCCATCTAATTACCACTTTTTTGTTTTGACGTTATGAACGTGCACATGTTGACCTTTTTTAATTGCTTTGACTACTTTACCTATGTCGTGACCATATTTTAAAATTGTATCCCCTTCTTTTAAGTCAATCATTGCAATTTTATGGCCTAGAGGGATTTCATCTGCTGATTGAATGTTAACTGAGCTGTCGTTCTCCATTATCCAGCATTTACAATCCTGTTTTGGAGTTATTTTTTCTATAACAACTACACCAACATTGTCTTTTTTGTCGTGAATTATAATATCTGTTGACATTTATATAGTGTCGATTTGTTTGTTTGAATTCTCTAAAATCTTATATATTAATCGCAAAAATTAACAATTAATTTTTAAAAAAATTGTTCTAAAGTAATTTAGAAAGGTTCTACAAATGACTAAAATGACAACAGAAGAAGCTTTTGTAAAAGTTTTACAAATGCATGGTATTGAACACGCTTTTGGAATTATTGGTTCAGCGTTCATGCCTATATCTGATATTTTTCCAGATGCAGGAATTACTTTTTGGGATGTGGCACACGAAACAAATGGTGGTTTGATTGCAGATGGTTACACAAGAGCCACAGGAAAAATGTCAATGGTCATTGCACAAAATGGTCCAGGTATAACAGGATTAGTAACACCAATCAAAACTGCTTATTGGAACCACACACCTTTACTATTAGTAACCCCACAAGCTGCAAATAAAACTATGGGGCAAGGTGGTTTTCAAGAGGTAGAACAAATGAATTTATTTAAAGATATGGTTTGTTATCAAGAAGAGGTAAGAGACCCTTCAAGAATGGCTGAAGTTTTAAATAGAGTCATAGAAAAAGCAATAAGAGGTTCAGCACCAGCACAAATAAATGTTCCAAGAGATTATTGGTGTCAAGTGATCGATATAGATCTTCCTCCAATCGTCAGATTAGAAAGACAAGGTGGAGGTGCTGATGCAATCGCTAAGGCTGCAGATTTATTATCTAAAGCAAAATTTCCAGTAATTTTATCTGGAGCAGGCGTTGTTATTGGTGGTGCAATTGAAGAAACTAAAAAACTAGCTGAAAAACTTGATTCACCTGTTTGCTCTGGTTATCAACACAACGATAGTTTCCCAGGAAGTCATCCGCTAGCAGTTGGACCATTGGGATATAATGGATCAAAAGCCGCTATGGAATTAATTTCTAAGGCTGACGTAGTTTTAGCTTTAGGTACAAGATTAAATCCTTTTTCAACTCTACCAGGTTATGGAATTGATTATTGGCCAAAAAAAGCAAGTATAATTCAAGTTGATATGAATCCAGATAGAATTGGATTGACTAAAAAAGTTACAGTTGGAATTAGTGGTGATGCAAAATTGGTAGCAACACAAATATTAGAAAAATTATCTTCAAATGCAGGTGATTCCGATAGACAAAAAAGAAAAGATTTAATTCACCAAACAAAATCAGCATGGTTACAAAAATTATCAAGTTTAGATCATGAAGATGATGATGAAGGAACAGTTTGGAACAAAGAAGCTAGAGAAAGAGACGCAGATAGAATGTCACCAAGACAAGCTTGGAGAGCGATTCAAGCTGGTATGCCGGATGATGTAATTATATCAAGTGACATTGGGAATAATTGTGCAATTGGAAATGCCTATCCAACATTTGAAAAGCCAAGAAAATATTTAGCCCCAGGTTTATTTGGTCCTTGTGGTTATGGTTTCCCCTCAATACTAGGTGCTAAAATTGGTTGTCCTGATACACCTGTAATTGGTTTTGCGGGAGATGGAGCTTTTGGAATAAGTATGAACGAAATGAGTTCTTGTGCACGAGAGGAGTGGCCTGCAATAACAATGGTAATTTTTAGAAATTACCAATGGGGTGCTGAAAAAAGAAATACAACTCTTTGGTTTGATAATAATTTTGTTGGAACCGAACTTGATCCAGAGTTAAGTTTTGCAAAAGTAGCAGACGCATGTGGTTTAAAAGGAGTAACTGTTAAGACCATGGAGGAGACGACAGCAGCCATTAAACAATCTTGTGAAGATCAAAAGAAAGGTATTACAACATTTATAGAAGTAATTCTAAATCAAGAGCTTGGTGAACCATTTAGAAGAGATGCTATGAAAAAGCCAGTAAGAGTAGCTGGTATAAAAAAAGAAGATATGAAGAAACAGCCTTCATTAAATTCTTAATGTAAATCCATATCTGGCCAGTTTTTATCATTAAATCTATCCAGTTCTTTTTTTGTAATTGGTCTGAACAATACCCAAAAAATTACAATTACAAGAGCTAATAGTATTAATGTTTGCATAACATTATAAGTTTAAGGTTTTTTTATTATTAATATTAGATTTGAAGTCATAAAGAAAAGCTTATGTTTAATAATTTTAAAGTTTTTTAGTTTTAATTTTGTACATATATCAATCAAATTTTTTTCAGATAATAGGTTCAAATTTTCTTCCAGAGAGTAAAAACTCAATCCAATAAATTTTAATATTTTCCTATGTATTTTTTTTGGCAACCAATGAATCAAAGGCAAATTAGTATGAAAATCAATTGGATAAAATCTATTTGGGGTTTGAATAAAAACATATTTTTTTGCAACTCTTGAAGTCTCTTGAATAAAGGCAATTTGATTTTCAAGTGATCCAACATGTTCTATAGTTGCATTTGAATGTACAATGTCAAAAGACATATCTTTATAATCTGTTCTCAAACCATCTCCAATTACAAAACTTTTTATGTTTTGGTATTTCTTTTCTAAAATTCTACAATCTTGATCTGATAAACATGTAATATTTTTATTATTTTTCGTTTTCTCTAATATAATATTTTGCTCACTATCTAATGATGGTGTTGTTCCTATATCTAATAGTGATTTATTATCATTATATTCTGTCAAATTTTCAAAATAGTAAAAAAATTTTTCACGAGCATCCAATATAATTTTCTTTATGAGTCTATAAAAAAAGGAATTTTTAGACTCAGAGTAAGTTTGAATTCTATGTTTTACTTTATCATCCATATATTCAAAATTATATAATAAATTTTCAAATTTAAATCTAGTACTGACATATCATCTAGTTTGAAATTTCATGTTTTAATTAAAATTTTCATTTTTCAAATTTTGTGTTAATAAAAGATTATGACATATGATTTAAATGTATTTCAAATAATAGGTTTTTTAACCTTATCTGGAATTATTCTGAGATCAACATTATCAATAGTTGGTCAAAATTGGGTAAGAACTTATCATTTCTTAGGTACATTTATTTTATTACCTAATATTGCTTATGTAATTACCACGGTTATTGCTGGAGATATTGCATTATCTCTTGGGATGATTGGAGCTTTATCTATCGTAAGATTTAGACACCCTGTGAGAAGTAATTTTGAATTAACAATGTATTTTGCACTACTAACTCTAGGAATTTCTGCTGGTGTGAATATGAAACTAGCTTTTCTGTTACTCGTAGTGGTATTTATCACTATAATAGGAATAGAAGCATTTCAGTTTTTTGCTAAATATTTTAATTTGAAAATTTTTCAAACATCTTTTAATGAAGGTGTTTCTAACAACGTTTTAGAAATATCTTCCAGTAAAAAAAATATGAAAATTCAAGAAAATACAAATTTAGTGGAGTCATACTATTCTAAATCTGAAAATTTATATTCTTTTAAACTTGTATTTAAAAATAAAAATGAGTTAGATCAATTTCTTAAAGATGTGTCTGAGGATGATAGTACAATTACTTACAAAACATCTTCACTTGTAAATTGATTAAACTTTTATGAAAAAATTAATTCCACTTGTTTTAATTTTTGCTATCTTAATTTTTTTTCAACTATTCATCTCTAAAAATGTAAATGAAAAGAATTTATCAAGTAATAATTTAGATAGTTGTAGCCAGCTAAATTATAATCAACAAATTTTAAACAAACATAAAAATTTCAGCGAAATCGATATTCATTTAATCATAGATAATGAGCGTAAATGGAAGGAAATAATATTAAATACAACTTTGTCTATTGAAAAAGATAAAAGTAATACTTTTGATGCTAAATATACAAATGCACAATTATCAATAAAAAATAAATTTGGTCTTGAGTGTGCTTTAAAAGCTAAGATTAAACCACACGGAGATTTACTGGATCATTTTAGGGAATATAAATCAGGGTATGATCCTATTTACGCTCTTCCTAGTTTAAAAGTAAAACTTTTAGATGGTAACATATTTGGCATAGTTGAATTTAGATTATTATTACCTAAAACAAGAAATGCAGGTAATGAAATTTTTGCCACTACATTATTTGAAAAATTAAATTTCTACGCACCCAGAACTTCTTATGCAAACGTAAATTATAATCAAAAAGACTATAGATTTCTATTTCAAGAAAAAATTAATAAAGAGTTTCTTGAAATTAATTCTTTACAGGAAGGTTTAATTTTCGGCGGAGATGAAAGATTTGTTTTCAAATATGAGTCGAATGACAAGGTACAAAATGATGAAACAGGAATATCAAAGTTTAGATTGCTCGAGACAAAATTTTTAAAAAATAACGAAGTTTTTATAAAACCAGCTATAGATGTTTTGCAAGTTCTAAATGTTGTAAATCATTTTTATTCAAGCGATACAAATCAAAGATATTTTATTGATTTCTTTACTAGTCAAAAAAATAAGATTTTTGAAAGTTATTTTAAAGAATTACCTGAATTCGACGCACTAATGCAAGCGGTAGGTGCAGATCATGGTATGAGTAGAGATGATAGACGATTGTATTATGATATTGTTAACAAAAATTTTGTACCAATATATTACGATGGTGGCTTAAAAATCCTTACAAATGATAAATATATTTCGCCAAATACTTTTTCAGATATTGATTTAAAGTTAAAAGGTAAGAGAAAATTTTTAAATTCAGCCAAAATTGGAGCACCAAAAAGTTTAAAAAGATTGAAAAATATTGATCTTGAAGATTTTAAAGACACTTTAAAAATTCGTGGTTTAGAACTCACGAGTAATGAATTGAAATTAATTTTAGATTTAATTACTAAAAATCTTAAATCGTTATCAAATCTGTCTCAAAACGAGTTATTTGAAATCTCAAGTATGAATCAATATCCAATCAAAAATGTTTTAGCTAAAGAAAAAAATATTAAGGCAAAATATTTATTTATTGATCAAGGTAAATATAAGGTTTGTGATCTATTTCTCAAGGAATGTAACTTTATAATTTTAGATGAATTCGATTTACTAAAAGCAATTAATCAAAAATTAATAGATGAAAATGGTTTTCAATTAATATTTTTAGGTAATAAAAGTTATTTTACAAAAAAAAATCTAGAGGACATAGAAGATATAAAAAGTAATCTCTTATCAGAAGACTTCAAAGTTGATCAAATAAATTTAAAAATATTTGGAAATATTGATGTAAAAATAAATGAAAAAGAAAAGAAAATTTATCTTGATAGAAAATCAATTAATTCAAGAGCTCTTTTTTTTGATAGCGTATTGGATAATTGGCTGATTGAATTTTTAGACTCATCATCAAATAACGAAAATTATGTTTCAAGAAGTGAAAATGGTCTTAGTGGCTGTATCAATATATATGATAGCAGTATATATAACTTAAAGATTAAAACTGACAACACCAATTGTGAAGATGCAATCAATTTTGTAAGAGTAAATGGTTCAATTAAAAATTTAGATATTCGTAATGCCTTATTTGATGGTCTTGATGCTGATTTTTCAAATCTAAATATTGAAAATATAAGTGTAAATGGTTCAGGAAATGATTGTTCAGATTTTTCTTATGGCAATTATAATATGATTATTGCAAATTTAAGCTCTTGTGGTGATAAAGCAATATCAGTTGGTGAGGATTCTAAATTTTTTTCTGAAGAAGTTAATTTGAGCAATTCAAAATTTGGTATCGCTACAAAAGATAGTTCAATAGCTGATTTTACAAATGTTGAAATGTTAAATATGTCAACATGCATAACCGCTTATAAGAAAAAAAATGAGTTTAATGGAGGTTATTTGACAATCAATAATTTAAGATGTGATGTTTTTGAAAATATTCAAATGAAAGATGATTATTCAATAATAGAGATAAAGAACCTAAAAAAATCATAGATGTCATTTAGAATTGAAGAAAAATTATTAATTAGTTCAAGTCAAATTTTTAGTTTTAAAAAATGGCTAAATGATCAGGGATATTCAAAATTATTTGTAGATAGAAAAATTAAAAGTCTATATTTTGATAACATACATAATGGAATGTTTATTGACTCCGAGGAGGGAGTTTCTCCTAGAAAAAAAATAAGAGTAAGATATTATCCTGAAGCTGATGATAACAATCTGTATTTTGAAAAAAAAATATCTAGCCCTGAAGGAAGATTTAAAAATAAAGAAATCATTGACCAGAAAAAATTTGGAAATTTAAAAACTATTGGATTTTATGATGAAAATTATAAATCTTGTCATCCAAAGATGTTTGTAGAGTATTTAAGAGAGTATTTTGATGCTAAAGATTGTAGACTAACCATAGATACAAATATTTTTTATAGCTCTTTTGATGACCCAAATAATAGAGTTTCTGATTTGAAAACTGCTGTTGAAATTAAAGCTCAATTTCATAAAAGCTTAGATAAGTTGAGAGATCAATTTCCTTTTCAAAGAGTAAGATTCTCAAAATATTGCAGAGGCTTTAATCTCTTGTTTAACAAATAATTATTTTTGTATTTAATATTCATTAATTGATTAAATTTTAAATTTTCATTTTAATAAAGACATAGGGTCTAGTCTGGTCTGAAACCAATTCACTCTAAAATCGAGATGTGGGCCAGTCGATCTTCCGGTTGAACCAACAGTTCCAATTATGTCTCCTTGATTAATTTTATCTCCGACAGACACCATTACATTTTCAAGGTGTGAATAAATAGTTGAGATGCCATGACCATGGTCCATAATTATTGTTCCACCTGTATAATAAAGATCATCTTCTGCCATGGTAACAATACCCGATCCGGATGATTTGATCATAGTTCCTTGTTTAGCAGCAATATCAATTCCATAATGAGGCCATTTAGGTTTACCATTTAAAATTCTTTGGCTTCCATAGACACCACTGATAATACCCTCAACTGGCATAATAAATTGATTTTTAAAAAAGGGTAAATCTGAGTTAATTGCTCTTGCTTCACCTATTTTATTATTTTCTTCTTTTATTCTTTTGTAAACAGACTCAGGAGGCGTGACTTTACTTTCTTCCAAACCATCTATTCTTTGAATATTATATTTCCTTTTAAGAACTTTCTTAATTAATTTATCTTTTTTTCCATTAACAATTTTTGTAATTGTTAAATCAAACTTTCTATCTCTATCTAGACCAAAAACAAAAAAACCATCGTCTGATACTTTGACTTGTTTTTTATCTATTATAATTTTTGCTGTTGGATCAGTCTTTCCAATAATAAAGTGTCCTTGCAGAAATTTTCCCGTAAATTCTATTGCTATTGAATGTGTTGGTATAAAACAAAAAATTAAAAAAAATAATCTAGTTATTATCTTGCAGTCCATCCACCATCAACCAATAATGAGGTTCCTGTAATCATCGATGCTGCATCAGATGCAAGAAAAACAGCTGCACTTGAAACATCAGAAAGTTCTGCAAATTTTCCTAATGGAATATTTCCTAATACTTCTTTTTTAAATTTTTTACTTTTTAGAAATTTTTTTGTCATTGGAGTAACTACAAATGTAGGACAAACTGTATTTACTCGTATGTTGTATTTTGCAAGATCAATTGACATACCTTTGGTCAATCCTTCTAACCCAAATTTAGTCATATTGTATACGCTTCGAATTGGGCCTCCAACATGCCCCATTTGTGATGACATGTTGACAATTGAACCACCGATTTTTTTTCTATTTTTTGACTTAATCATTTTAAGAGCACATAGCTGAGCAAGGTTAAAAGTTGCCATCGTATTAATCTTTACAAGATATTCCATGTTTTTAGTCTTCACTTTTGTAAAATGTTCAGGAATATTATTGCCAGCATTATTTATCAAAATATCTATTTTTGGTTGATTATTAATAATTTCTTTAATTTCATTATAATTTGTAATGTCACAAACATAAGATTTACATTTTGATTTTAATTTTTTTATCTTTTTGGAAACTTCATCTAGATCTTTTTTAGTTCTACTAATTATAATCAAACTTGCTCCAGCTTCTG
Source organism: uncultured Pelagibacteraceae bacterium (assembly GCA_902597675.1). Classification (GTDB taxonomy): domain Bacteria; phylum Pseudomonadota; class Alphaproteobacteria; order Pelagibacterales; family Pelagibacteraceae; genus Pelagibacter. The sequence continues at coordinate 15,000 of CACJYR010000008.1, forward strand.
CAAGTGCTATGGCGCAAGCTCTTCCAATTCCTTTACCAGCACCAGTGACAACTGCTGTTTTGTTTTTTAAATTATAGTTTTTTAAATACATTATAAAAATAATATTTTAATATCTGTGTAAATCAATTCAATAGCAACAATTAATATTGCAATCAAACCTGCCCAAGCAATCCATTTATATTTCTTAATCCAATTTGATATTAAAGTTGCTGCAAATGCCATTAAGGCAATTGATAGAACTAAACCAAATACTAATAATCCATAATGATCTCCAGCTGCCCCCGCAACTCCTAATACATTATCTAAACTCATAGTAAAATCTGCTAATAGAATTGTCCAAATCGCTTTAAAAAAACTGGAATTATCAACTTTTATATCATCATGATGTTCTGAACCTTTAATGACATCCACATATAATTTGTAGACAATATAAAGAAGAAGCAAACCTCCAAAAAGTCTTAGCCCAGTTATTTGAAGTAAATATGCGGTCAGTAAAGTTAAAATAATTCTTAAAACAACTGCACCACCAATTCCAAAAATAATAATTTTTCTTTTTTGCTCTAAAGGAAATTTTGATGCAACCATACCAATTATTATTGCATTGTCTCCTGCAAGAACTAAATCGATTAAAATAATTTGAGTTAATATAGTTAATTGTTCTGGTGTAAATAATTCAGCAAACATCAATGGGTAAGTATCATATCTGCACCTTTTTCCGCAATCATTATTGTAGGTGCATTAGTATTACCTGATGTAATGTTTGGCATTATAGAAGCATCAATTACTCTTAAATTTTCAATTCCTTTTACTTTTAGTTTTTCATCAACTACAGCCATATCATCTTGACCCATTTTACACGTGCCAACTGGATGAAAAATTGTTTGTGCAAAATCTGAACCTGCTTTTACAAGTTCCTCATCATCATCAATGTCAATACCTGGTCTATATTCCTCAGGTTTATATTTTTTAAATGTTTCAGATTCCATGATAATTTTTCTTGTAAGTTTTAATCCTCTTGCTGCAATCATTCGATCATGATCTGTTGAAAGATAATTCATTTTTATTTTTGCATATGTTCTGGAATCTTTATCTACGATACTCACATGACCTCTGCTTGTAGGCCTAATATTTGAAACAGTAGGTGTGAAAGCATGAAAATCATGATTTTTAGTTGCTCCTAAAGTGTCCATACTCATTGGTTGGACGTGCCATTGTAGATCTGGTAATTCTAATGAGGGATCACTTTTAGCAAACATACACATTTGGCTAGCTCCCATAGTCATTGGTCCACTTCGATTAAAAACATATTCCAGACCAATCATTAATTTTCCAAATAAACTATTAACCTTTTTATTTAGAGATTTAAGTCCCTGAATTTTATATATAGGTCTAAACATCAAGTGATCCTGTAAATTTTCACCAACACCTTTTAATTCTTGCACAACATCTATCCCCAAATTTTTTAATTTTTGAGAATTTCCTATTCCAGAAGTTTGCAATATCTGAGGTGAACCTATCGAACCAGATGATAAAATTATTTCTTTATTACAAGTTAGTTTTTTAAGCTCATCACCTTGCCAATATTCAATTCCTTTTGCAGTTTTGCCTTCAAAATTAATTTTTTTTACATGAGCATTAGTTATGGTTCTTAAATTTTGTCTGTTTTTTATTGGGTTTAGATATCCAACTGAAGTACTACATCTAAAGCCATCTTTTTCAGTAACTTGAAAATAACCACATCCATGATTATCGCCTGTGTTAAAATCTTTTGTCTTGGGGATACCAAACTCTTCAGCAGCATTTTGAAATTCATTCAATAACGGTAATTGAATTCTTTGATCAGAAACTGATAGAGGCCCACCAATACCATGAAATTTATCTTTTCCTCTCTCTTGGTTTTCTGCTTTTATAAAATATGGCAGAACATCATCCCAACCCCAACCAGTATTTCCTAATTGTCGCCAAATATCATAATCTCTGCTTTGTCCTCTTATATAAAGTAGTCCGTTGATCGAAGAGCTACCACCTAATGTTTTACCTCTTGGATAACGAATTGACCTATTGTTCATTGAAGCATCAGGCTCGGTCTTATAACACCAATCAACAGAGGGATTGTGCATGGTTTTAAAATATCCAACAGGGATATGTATCCATGGATAATTATCTTTTCCACCAGCTTCAATTAATACGACTTTGTTATTTGAATTTTCAGAAAGTCTGTTTGCCAGAACACATCCTGCAGATCCTGCTCCAATAATTACGTAATCAAAATTTTCCATCAATAGTTGAATCGTTTTTTAGTTTTAGCTTTTTAATGCTTTTACACTTATATTTATGGATTGTCACTTGTGTCAGGTTTGTTTTTCTGATTGAATTAAACAAGTTAAATTTAACTAACAAGAGGATAAATAATGAAAAAAATCATTTCAATGTTATTTGCAACAATTTTAGTTCTTGGATTTACTTCAAGTGCCAATGCTGCAAAAACATTAAAGTGTCAAACTGTTCTTAACACTAAAGCTGATGAGGTAAAAATGTTAAAGGACTTTACTGACACAGTAACTGAATTAACGAGCGGATCGTTAAAATTTGAAATATTGCCAGCTGGCGCAGTTGTAGGAGTTAAAGAAACTCTAGATGCTGTTGATAAAGGTTTGATTGATTGTGGTTTCGCATGGACTCACTATTGGTCAGGTGATCACCCTGCTGCAATGTTATTTGGTTCGCCAGTAGCTGGTGGTGGAGTAGGTATCGATAATATCGCATTCCTATCATGGTTCCAATATGGTGGTGGTAAAGAGTTATACGACCAACTTTGGAAAGAAATGGGAAGAGATATTAAAGGATTTATGATTCAACCAGTTGGCCCAGAAGCTTTAGGTTGGTTTCCAAAACCAATTAAAGATATGGCTGACTTTAGAAAATATAAGTTCAGAACTCCTCCAGGAATTCCAGGACAAACTTATAAAGATATTGGTATAGCATCTGTTGCAATGGGTGGTGGAGATATTCTTCCAGCTCTTGAAGCAGGAACTATCGATGCTGCTGAGTGGTGTTGTCCAAAACCAGACTTAACATTTGGTTTCCAAAAAGTATTAAAGCATTATTACCTGCAAGGTTTACACCAAGTAGTCGTAAATGCTGATTTTTATATTACTGGAAAAACATACAACGCTATGAGTGCTCATGAGAAAAAGTCACTTGAAGTAGCTGCTAATGCTTCATTAGCAAAATCTTTAAGTTACAGAATCTATGAGAATGGTAAAGCTTTAAGAGAGCTAACTACTAAACATGGAGTAATTCTAGAGGATACACCTTCAGATTATTTCACAGAATATATGGCTGCAGCAAAAGCATCTTTAAATAAGAATGCTAAAGATAATAAATTTTTTAACGAAGTTTACACTTCAATGAAAAATTTTGCTGATGTTGCTGTTCCTTTCTGGAGTGGTGCTCAAATGTCTAATGCGAAGCTAGGAATGGCTCACGCAGCAACATTAAAGTAATCAGTAATCAATCTTGATTTTTTAGAGCGGACTTTTAAAGTCCGCTCTAATTTTTTTAACTAAAATTTTATGGCAGACGAACCTGGTAAACTAGATATCTCTGATGAAATGATTGCCGAAAGGCGAGGTGGATCAGGTAAAATGCCAACCGATATGCCATCATGGATGGTTAAATCTATTGTTAATATTGATAAATTTAGTAAGTGGATTGGTAGTATTGTTTGTTGGATATTGATGCCACTCATTTTTGCAATGACCTACGAAGTTCTTGCAAGAAAATTATTTTTAGCACCAACAATTTGGGCTTATGACATTAGCCGTTTTCTTTATGGTGCATTATTTATGCTTGGCGCGGGATATGCTCTTTCTAGGGGAGTTCATATAAGAGCAGATTTTTTATACAGAAATTTTAAAACTAAAACACAAGGTCTTATTGATTTCTGGTTATATCTTTTATTTTATTTTCCAGGATTAATTGTTTTTCTTTATATGACCATAGGTTTTGTTGAAGAGTCAATTAGAAGAGGCGAACGAGGGATGGACACGACTTGGATGCCTTACATGTGGCCTATTAAAACGTGTTTGTTAATTGGGATTATTTTTTTATTAATTCAAGGTTTTTCAGAATTACTAAAAAGTTATTGGGCAGCTAAAAAAGGTGAGTGGCCAGGAGAGAAAAAATGATAGCAGAATTCATTGATCCGGCTATTTTAGGTTTCATTTTAGTTGGCGTGATGCTATTTGCTATATTTATCGGGTTTCCCATTTCATTCACTTTAATATTTCTAGGATTTGTATTTGGTTATCTTGGTTTTGGAAAATTAGTTTTTTATTTAATGACCCTTCAATTTTCAATGGTCATGACCGAACAAACTCTCGCCGCCGTCCCGCTTTTTGTCTTTATGGGTATTATGATGGAACAAGCTGGATTAATGGAAAGGTTGTTTTCAGCATTTCAAATGATGTTAGCAAAAGTAAAGGGGTCTTTATATTACGCAGTTTTATTTGTTTCAGTTATATTTGCTGCAGCAACAGGAATTGTTGGTGCATCAGTCACAATTCTCGGAATTATGGCTGCAAAATCCATGAATAGATCTGGTTATGATGTAAAACTTGCCGCTGGTACTATTACTGCTGGAGGTACTTTAGGAATTTTAATTCCACCAAGTATTATGCTTGTTGTAATGGGACCTATTATGGAAATTCCAGTTATAGATTTATTTGCAGCTGCAATTTTACCAGGAATTCTTCTTGCAAGTTTGTATGCAGCTTACACAACAATCAGATGTATGATTAATCCAAAACTTGGACCTGTTTTACCTGATGATATGAGGGCCGCAAGCATGAAAGAAGTATGGATAGAATTTTTCTTAGGTTTAGTTCCTCCAGCCGCTTTAGTATTTGCTGCATTAGGTAGTATTTTATTTGGATTTGCAACCCCAACAGAAGCAGCAGGTTGTGGTGCGATGGGTGCATTACTACTTTCATTAGCTTATAAAAAATTAACTCTTTCAAAACTTCAAGAAGCATTAGTGAAAACATTAGAGATTACTGCTTTAATAATGGTGTTAGTTGCAGCATCAAATTTTTTTGGAGCTGTTTTTGCGAGGTTAGGAACTCCAACTCTTTTAACTGAGTTTTTATTAGGCTTAGAAATGAACAAGTATTTAATTCTGGCAATGATCATGGTGATGATCTTTTTATTGGGTTGGCCACTAGAATGGGTACCGATTGTAATGATTATTATTCCAATAATTTTACCATTGGTAGAGGCGTTAGGATTTAATTTAACTTGGTTTGCAATTTTAGTTGCCGTTAATTTACAAACCGCCTGGCTCTCACCTCCAGTAGCACTCTCAGCTTATTTTTTAAAAGGAGTTGTTCCTGAATGGGATTTAAAAGATATTTACTATGGAATGATGCAGTTTATGGTTCTTCAAGTAATTGGATTAGTTTTGATCATTATATTTCCTAAAATTGCACTTTGGTTACCAACTCTCTTATATGGACAGTAGAATATTAAAGTTTTATATTGTCTAAGTGAGTCAGCAAAAAACAAAAAAAACTCTCATTAACTGGGATTTAGTAACTGTTAACCCTAACAATAAAACTTGGGATTGGAAGGATTTGTTTTGTTTTTGGGGGGTTAATATTCAAAGTGTTATTGGATTTTCACTAATCGCATCTTTGTACTTAATTTATAATTTGAATACTGCTGTAGTTCTTTTTGGAACAATTTTAGGAACCTTTTTTGTTTATATATTTTCTAATTTGATAGGTAAACCTTCTCAGAAATTTGGATTACCATTTGTTGTCTTATTAAGATCGTCATTAGGATTTAGAGGAGCACAATTTTTTGGATTACTGAGAAGTATTGTTGGAATATTTATGTTTGGAATTCAAACATATTTTTTATCAAAAGCGATTGGTTTCTTAATTAGGGTTTTGATGTACTCAGTAGATAATTCAATTTTACAAAAAGAAATCTTATTAGTTTTTTTCATAGGGTTAAACATTATCGATTGGGCTGCTATATTGATTTCAATTGTACTGCAAACTTACTTATTTAGTGTTGGCATGAATTATAACAAAAAATTAATCAAGTTTTCTGCATTAACTATATACGCTGCAATGATAATGTTTTTCTTTATTGTTTTATTATCCGATGTAAAACTGACCGCTCAATCTTTCATAGATGTTTTAGATTTTCAAAATATCTTTAATCCAAATAATGTTGGTCCAATAATTACAGTTGCAGGGACTACATTTACTTTTTTTTCAATTATAATTTTATCATTTGGTGATTTTTCTAGATACGTTAAAAATGAACAAGAGCTAAAAAAAGGTAATTTAAGCTTAATTTTAAATTTAATAATTTTTTCATTTTTTGCATTATTTATTGTTACAGGTGCTGATGCATTTCAAAATTTAAACGAGCAAAATGTAGATATGATTTTAACTAACCCTACAGATATAATTGGAAAATTAGATAATATTCTTTTGGTTTCTTTAGCCTTGATTTTTATTATTATTGCTTCTGCATCAACAAATTTAATAGCAAACTTTATACCTTCTCAATATACATTAATTAATTTTGACCCTTCATCTTTTTCTTTAAAAAGTGCTAGTTACGTAATTGCTATTTTTGGATTTATTATAGGAGTTTTTTGGTTAACTTTTTTAAGCCAGGTTGGGGTCTTATCATATATAGATACGATCGGTGCTTTTTTTGGTCCTCTATTCGGATTAATGATTACTGATTTTTATATGATTAAAAAAGGAAAATTAGAAAATAAAGATATATACTCACTTGAAACTAGTGGTGCTTATTATTATTCGGGAGGATGGCACCTTAAAGGAGTTTATTCTTTAATATTGGGATTTATTTTTTCTGCTTCAACAATTTGGAATACAAATTTTATGTTTTTACAATCTTACTCATGGATTATCGGTGCTTTTGTAGCAGCTTTTGTTTATTACCTCTTAGCTAGAGAGTAGTTTTATGGATAAAATTTCTTTTGATTTTAAAGGCAGAACGGCAATTGTCACTGGTGGTGCACAAGGCTTTGGTTTAGACATTACAAAAAGATTAATAAGGTCGGGTGCAAGTGTGATTATCTGGGACAACGATCAGAAAATGGTCGAAAAAGCGATTGAAGATATTAAAAGTCCCAATTTAAGTTCTTATATTGTTGATATTTCAAATTACTCAAAAGTTGAAGAATGTGTGCAAGAAGTCACTAAGCAAAAAAATATTGATATATTGATTAATAACGCTGGTATTACTGGTCCAACAGCAACTTTGTGGGAATATGATATTGATATGTGGAAAAAGGTTGTTGATATAAATTTAATGGGCACTTTTAATTGTTGTCGAACAATTGTGCCGAATATGATCAAAAATAATTATGGCAGGATAGTTAATGTTGCCTCGGTAGCAGGTAAAGATGGTAACGCAAACGCTAGTGCTTATAGCGTTGGAAAAGCCGGAGCCATTGGACTAACAAAATCATTAGGTAAAGAGCTTGCTGATAAGAATATAGCAGTAAATGCTGTTACTCCTGCAGGTGCTAAAACCAGAATTCTGGACCAAATGACCAAAGAACACGTCCAAAGAATGTTATCAAAAGTGCCAAGAGGACGATTTCTTGAGGTAGAGGAGTTTACCTCTTTGGTCTGTTGGTTATCTTCTGAAGAAAATACATTCTCAACCGCTGCTGTTTTTGATATCAGTGGGGGTCGTTCGACCTATTAACTTCTTGGTTTAACCTCTACTATCTTAGTTTGATTTAGTTTGGCCCTTCCAAATTTTACATCTTTTGACATCACTGGAGCAAAAATCATAATTGACCAGTAAATTAATAAAATAAAAATGGAAATTGTCTTCATAATTAATATATACGAATAGAAATTGATTTTTGATTGTTTAAATTTTGTCAAAATAATGTATTAACAATTTTTTTTAAAAACTTATGAATATAATTTTAAAATTTTTAATCAGCTTGTTTTTATTTACTGAGATTGGTGTAGCTAGTGAAATAAAAGTATTTGAATTTACCGAAGCTGAACTTTCACAGCTTGAGGTCAGAAAGGTGAGGGGTGCGGACAATAAGACAAATTACTCAGTTGGATCTAATGAAAATGGCAATTTTTTAAAATCAGTTGCTGATAATGCTGCCTCTGGTTTAGGAAAAGAAGTGAAAATTGACCTTAATAAGACACCTTTTATTAATATTACATGGAAAGTTGAAAAAGATTTATCTGGGATAAAAGAAAATACAAAAAAAGGACATGATTTTGCAGCTAGAGTGTTTGCTGTAAAAAAGACTGGTGCAACACCACTTTCTAATAGGGCAATAAACTATGTTTTCTCAAGTAATAATGAAATTGGATTTAGTTCACCAAGTCCTTATACCAAAAAGTCTATAGATAATGTTTTATCTACTACTAAAAATAATCTCAATCAGTGGGTTACTGTCAAAGCAAATGTTAAAGAAGATTTTAAAAAATTCCACGATTTAGATGTTAATGAATTAGATGGTTTAGCTATAATGTCTGATACTGATAATTCTAAAATGAAGGCTATAGCATATTTTCAAAATATCTATTTTTCCGCAAATTAGATAATTATTTGATATAATTTTCTTATGCATGAAAATTTTTTTCACAAATTAAAAGTTTATTATGAAGATACAGACTCTGGTGGAGTGGTTTATTATGCTAATTATTTAAAGTACTTAGAAAGAGCAAGAACAGAGGCTCTTTTTTCAATAGGTTTTAGCAATAAGAAAGTTCAGGAACAATTTGGTTCATTAATAATCGTCAAGTCTTGTAACATTGAATATAAAAAATCTGCTTTTTTAGAAGATGAATTAACTATTAGATCTTTTGTTAAATCTATAACCAAAACATCTTTTTTTATGAACCAAATTATAACAAAAAGTGAAGAAATTATTGTTGAAGCACAAGTTCATTTAGTTTTTGTAAACAAAGATGGCAAACCAGTTAAAATTCCAGATGATATATATTCAAAATTTAAACCTTACTTTTGTGACACAATTAAAGCATAGAAAATTTTTTTGCTTTTTTAAACAAATTATTAATCATTGAAGGTGTTATAACTTTTGTATTAACATTCCTAGGACTTGGATGATAACAAGCAATTAGTATTCTTTTATCAGGTAATAAGTATTTTTTTCCGTGTTTAAATTCATATTTTTTATTCATATTAAATTTCTTTTTGTAGATTTTAAGACAATTATCAAAAGCAACTTTACCTAATGCTACAATTACTCTAAGTTTTTTTAATTGTTCTAATTCACTAGTAAAATAATTTGAACATTTGATTAATTCATGATTTTTAGGTTTATCTCCTGGAGGAACACATTTGAGTATATTAGTAATGTAAGTAGATTTTAATTTTAAACCATCATTTTTATTTTCTGAAAAATTTTGATTTGATATATTTACCTTATGGAGACTTTTAAATAAAAAATCCCCTGATTTATCACCAGTAAAAGCTCTTCCCGTTCTTGTCCCTCCATGAGCCGCAGGTGCCAAACCTATTATCATTAATTTTGCATTGACGTCACCAAAACCAGTTACAGGTTTACCCCAATAATTTTCATGTATGTTTTGTTTTCGTTTTTCTAATGAAATTTTTTGTATGAAATTTGATAAACGTGGACATTTTTTACATTTAATTATTGTGTTATTTAATTTTTTAAATTTAATATTCATAAATGAAATTAATAAAAATTTTATTTATCATTTTTATATCTTTAACTACAACGATTAAAGCTGAATCAAATAAGAATTTAATCAATGAACTTAAAAATGGGGGTAAAGTTATATTTATTAGACATGCACTTGCACCAGGAGGTGGGGATCCAGAAAATTTTGATATTTTAAATTGTGATACACAAAGAAATTTGAATGAAGTTGGAAGAGAGCAAGCAAAACAAATTGGTAATTTTTTCAATAAAGAGAAAATTCCAATTAAAGAGGTGATTTCTAGCGAGTGGTGTCGTTGCAAAGACACTGCCGCAATTGCTTTTTCTGAATATAAAACAGAAAAATTTCTCAACTCTTTTTTTAGTGAAAAATTTAAAAAAAATAAAAATTTACAAATTAAAAATCTAAGATCTTACATAGATCAATGGGATAAAAAAAAAAATTTAATTTTTGTCACACATTATGTTGTCATTCTTGAAATTTTAGACTATGCACCATCATCTGGCGAAATTGTAATATCAGATAAGAATTATAAATTGATTGGTAGTATATCTAATATAAAATAGCATTTTATGATAAAATTTTTAATGAAAACATTTCAAACTTTTCCATCAGAGAAAAATTTTGAAAATTGGGAAGTCTTTAATCACGATATTTATTTAAAAAATACCCAAACAAAACAGAAAGAGATTAGAAAAGCCACTTGCATGGCGCGATATGATATTGAAAAAGATAAAAAATTTTCGTGGATGGAAAATTATTTTTTAAAAGATTTAGATCCAAAAATGCTTAAAGATAAAACTTTACTAGATTTAGGTTGTTTTACTGGTGGAAGATTATCAGCTTGGTATGAAAATTATGAATTGAAAAAAGTTTATGGAATAGATATTAACCCAATCTTTAAAGTAGCAGCTGATGAATTCGCATCAGAAAAAAAAATTAATGCTGATTTTAAAATTGGTATTGGAGAAAAATTACCTTATCAAGACAATTTTTTTGATTTTGTTGTAAGCACAGACACTTTTGAACATGTTCAAAATTTAAAAATCACAATGGATGAATGTTATAGAGTTTTGAAACCTGGCGGGTATTTATTGGCTGTTTTTCCACAATTTCTTCAACCATTCGAGTCACATTTAAATTTTGTTACAAACCTTCCATGTATTCATTGGTTTTTTAATTCTGATAAAGTTTCAAAAAATTATTTTGAAATTTTAAAAGAACGAGGAGACTCTGCAAAGTGGTACAGTGGAGAAAAATTTAGCTTAGAAGAATGGGAAAAGCTTCCAACTTTAAATGGAACTTCTATAAGAAAATTTGAGAAAATATTAGACAAAAATAATTGGTCAAATGTGAAATGGATAAAAAGACCAATATTAACAGATGGCAGAAAATCAAAAAAAATATTTTTTAAATTATTAAGTTTTTTATTTTATCCACTTGTTTTTATAAAATACTTGGATGAATTATTTATGGGTAGAATTTGTGTTATTTGTAAAAAATAAAATTAATTAATTTTATGTCATCAAAAAGAGCAATGAAACAAGCACAAAAACAAGCTTATGCAAGACACAGAAGTAACATTACTCAAAGTCGATTTGGTCAAAAAAAAAGAAACTTTACAAAAAAAGGTAAAAAAAATTAACTTTCACTATCGAATTTTTCAACTTTTTTACATGTAGAAATTTTAGAAATTCCCTCTTCATCATTTAAAACAGTTTTCATATAAACTTCTTGTTTGCCCTTTTCAAAAACTATTTGAGTATAAAATTGTGGATATCCATGTTTGTGAGTTAAAATTTTTCCATTTTCCTCGTAAATATTTCTTACATATGAGTTAGATTTTTTAACACTGAGATCTGTTAATCTGTATTTTTGATAAGTTTTTTCTTTGTACACATAATTCCTAACCATGATCAATTCATTTAAATTAAGTATGTACTCATTTTTTAAAAACTCATCTTGTTTGTCGTCACAAGCACTCATTACTATGATCTCAGATTTTAAACTTTGTATGGGTAAAATGAGTAATAAAAAAATGATAAAATATTTAACTTTTTTCATGTTTGTCAGCTAAAAATAAACTTATTAAAAATATAGCTGTCCAGCCAAGTCCTAAAAGACCTTTATATACATTGGTATCTGCACTCCATATTTTAAGAAATATAGCTCCAAAGATAAGGCCTATTATATAAATAATTGATACTATTGTAGTTCTACTCATTTTTTAAACTTTTTTTAAAAAGAGAAATACCATTTTCAATTTTGTATGTATAGGACTCTTCAAAACTTTCTAATTGCCACCCAGACAATCTAGCTTTAATTGTCTTAAGATTTTCTATTTTCCATTGATCTGAAGTATCCTCTTGTTTCCAAATTTTTTTTTCATCATTATTTCTGCCACAGCCATAACAATATCCAGTTTTAGGATCAGTTTTACAAATACTTATACATGGCGAAACAATCATAATAATCATTATAGAGGAAAAATTATAACTTTTACAACAAATGTCGTTGGACAAATAGTTTCAATAATATATAAAACTTCAAGATTTGTGGGGCGATGGCGGAATTGGTAGACGCGTCGGTCTTAGGAACCGATAGAGCAATCTGTGAAGGTTCGAGTCCTTTTCGCCCTACCATCAATAAATTATGAAAGTAACGATAGAAAATAAAAAAGGTTTAAACAAAGATTTAAAAGTATTCATAGATAAAAAAACTATGAGCACTCATATGGATCAAAAGTATGAAGAAATTAAAGGAACTGTAAACCTTAAAGGTTTTAGACCTGGAAAAGTACCAAAGGAAATTTTAAAAAGACAATTTGGAAAAGCAGTTTTTGGTGAAGTCTTAGATAAGGTTATTAAAGACTCTTCAACTAAAGCATTACAAGAAAACAATATCAAACCCGCAGGTCAACCTAAGCTGGATCTTAAAACTTATGGAGAAGATAAAGATCTTGAATACATTATTTCTGTAACAGAGCTTCCAAAGGTTGAAGTAAAACCAATAGAGAATATAAAGTTTGATGAGTATTCAGTAAAAATAGATGAAACTGAGGCAGATAAAAGAATAAAAGAAATAGCAAAAAATCAACCAAACTTTAAAGAAGCTCCAAAAGATACAATTGCAAAAGAAGGTGATTTGGTAGCCTTTGATTATAATGCTACTATTGATGATAAGCCATTTAAAGGTGGTGAAGGTAAAAATACACAATTAACTTTGGGTAAAGATTTATTTTTAAAAGGTTTTGATAAACAACTAATGGGTGTCAAAGTTGGTGATGAAAAAACTGTTGAAGCCACTTTGCCTGAAAACTTTCCTGAAAAAGAATTGATAAATAAAAAAGCAAAATTTAAATGCAAAATAACTATATTAAAAAATCCCGAACCCGTAAAAATTGACGATGAATTTGCAAAAAATTTTGGTGCAAAAGACTTGAAAGACCTTAAATCTTTAATTTCAAAACAAATAAATGATGAATATAAAAATTCTCTTGAGCGTTTTTCAAAAAATCAAATCTTAAAAGAGATAGAAAAATTTAAAATAACGGAAATTCCTGAGAATTTGATTGATGAAGAAGTAAAGATTCTTTCTCAAGGAATGTCCGAGGAAGATGCAAAAAAAAGTAGGAAAAATTTTGAAGAAATAGCGAAAAAAAGAATTAAAGTTGGATTAGTTTTAAATGAATTTGGTGAGCAAAATCAAATCAAGGTGACAGAGCAGGAACTACAAGCTGAAGTTCAAAAACAAATTAGAATGATGCCAGGTCAAGAGAAAATGGTCATGGATTTTTATCAAAAAAATCCTTCAGCATTATCTAGCTTGAGAGGTACAGTCTATGAAGAAAAAATTTTAAAATTAATTAAAGAAAAAGCAAAACCAAACAAGAAAGAAATTTCAAAAGAGGAAGCAGAAAAAATTTTAAAACAATCTCAAATGCAAGAATATAGTCATTCTAATGAAGGCAAAGAAAAAACTGAGAAGAAGGTCGAGGCTAAAAAAACTTCAACGAACAAAACTAAAACAAAAACCTCAAAAACAAAGTCGCCTGTCAAAAAAACAAAAAAAGTTAGCAAAAAGTAATCTCAAGTTGTATAAGTAAAGCGAATCAACTTATGACAAATAAAATAACAGAACATATGAGCACGTTAGTACCCATGGTTGTTGAACAGTCAAGTAAGGGAGAAAGAGCATATGATATTTACTCGAGACTATTAAAAGAGAGAATAATTTTTTTAACAGGTCAAATTAACGATAATGTTGCTTCTCTAGTTACCGCTCAACTTTTATTTTTGGAGGCAGAAGATCCAAAAAAAGAAATTTATTTATATATTAATAGTCCTGGAGGATTAGTAACCGCTGGTCTTGGTATTTATGACACTATGCAATATGTAAAGCCTGATATTTCTACTTTATGTATTGGTCAAGCAGCATCAATGGGATCATTTTTATTGTCAGCTGGAAAAAAAGGTAAAAGATTTTCATTACCAAATTCTAGAATAATGGTTCATCAACCATCAGCAGGTTTTCAGGGACAAGCTACAGATATTGAGATTCACGCTAATGAAGTTTTATCTTTAAAAAAAAGATTAAATGAAATTTATTCAAAACACACGGGTAAGTCAGTAGATGAAATAAAATCTGCTCTAGAAAGAGATAACTTCATGACAGCTGATGCTGCCAAGTCATTTGGCTTAATAGATGAAGTGGTAGAAAAAAGATCTTAATACACAAGATATTGACATCAAATTATTAGAAACTTGATTAACACAAGTCTCTTATAATAGAGTAATAGAATTGATTCGTTTTAAAAAATATGAACACAAATAACAAAAATATTTTATATTGTTCTTTCTGCGGAAAGAGTCAACACGAAGTTAGAAAACTTATTGCAGGCCCAACTGTTTTTATCTGCGATGAGTGTGTTGAGCTTTGTATGGATATCATCAAGGAGGAGAGTAAAGATACCTTTGTAAAACATCAAGATGGGTTACCTTCACCAAAAGAGATTTGTTCAGTTTTAGATGATTATGTGATTGGACAATCACATGCTAAAAAAGTTTTGTCTGTAGCAGTTCATAATCATTATAAAAGACTCAATTATGAAACTAAGACAAGTAAAAATGTAGAGCTTGCTAAATCAAACATTCTATTAGTTGGACCAACCGGATGTGGAAAAACTTTATTAGCACAAACACTTGCCAGAATTTTAGACGTCCCATTTACAATGGCTGATGCAACCACTTTAACTGAAGCAGGATATGTTGGTGAGGATGTTGAAAATATTATTCTAAAGTTATTACAAGCTGCAGACTATAATGTAGAAAAAGCACAACGTGGAATCGTTTATATAGATGAGGTTGATAAAATTAGCAGAAAATCTGAGAACCCATCTATAACTAGAGATGTATCAGGTGAAGGTGTACAACAAGCGCTTTTAAAAATTATGGAAGGAACAATAGCAAGTGTTCCACCACAAGGTGGAAGAAAACATCCTCAGCAAGAATTTTTACAAGTTGACACAACAAATATTTTATTTATTTGTGGTGGTGCTTTTGCAGGATTAGATAAAATTATATCTCAAAGAGACAAGGGAACCTCAATCGGTTTTGGTGCTGATGTAAAAAATACACAAGATAAAAAGACTGGTGAATGGATGAAAGGTTTGGAGCCAGAGGATTTATTAAGGTACGGACTTATACCAGAGTTTATTGGTAGATTACCAATGATTGCCACTCTAGATGATTTAGACGAAAAATCTTTAATAAAAATATTACAAGAGCCAAAAAATTCTTTAACAAAACAGTATCAAGAATTATTTAAACTTGATGGTGCAAAACTAAGTTTTAAAGAAAGTGCACTAAAAGAAATTGCTCTTAAAGCAATCAGAAAAAAAACAGGAGCAAGGGGTTTAAGATCAATTTTGGAAAATATTTTACTAAAGACGATGTATGATTTACCTAGTCAAGAAAATATCAAAGAAGTCATAGTTGATGCAGCATCTGTAAAAGGGCAATCACAACCAATAATAGTTCACTCAGAATCGGAAGATAAATCAAAGCCTAGCAAGACCTCAGCGGCGTAATATCCTTAATAAACAAGAAAAAGGTATTGCAATATAATTTATAATATCCATATTCATAACCATGGACATTAAAATTGCATTACCTTTATTACCGCTAAGGGACATAGTGGTGTTTCCAAGTATGGTGATTCCTCTTTTCGTAGGGAGAGATAAATCCATCTCTGCTCTTAATGAAGTAATGAAAAAAGATAAAAAGATTATTTTAGTTACTCAAAAAAACTCAGAAATAGATGACCCAAAAAAGACAGATATTTTTATGTATGGTTGTGAGGGTAGTATTCTTCAACTTTTAAAATTACCGGATGGAACTGTTAAAGTTTTAGTAGAAGGAATAAAAAGAGTTAAGATTTTAGATTTTAAAGACAATGAAAAATTCATTACTTGTGAATTTACTCACTACAACGACATTATAACTAAAGATGAAGATCTTTATCCGCTAGCAGCAACAGCTTTAAGAAGATTAGAAAAGTTAACATCAATTAATAAAAAAATTTCTAATGAAACTATTAACTCTATCAAACAATTAAAAGACCCTTCGCAGATTGCTGATAATATTGCATCTCATATAACTGCAACTATCTCAGAAAAACAACAAATTTTTGAGACCATAGACGTTAAGAAAAGATTAAATGCAATAATTAAGATAATGGAGAATGAAACAAGCATAATTGGTGTTGAAAAAAGAATTCGTGGCAGAGTTAAAACGCAAATGGAAAAAACTCAAAGAGAATATTATTTAAATGAACAACTAAAAGCTATTCAAAAAGAGTTAGGTGAAATTGAAGATGGAAAAGACGAAAATACTAGCCTTAATAAAGCAATAATTAAAGCGAGAATGCCTAAAGAGGTTGAAAAGAAATGTATGCAGGAATTAAAAAAATTAAAAAATATGAGTCCAATGTCAGCTGAGGCAACAGTTGTAAGAAATTATTTAGATTGGATGACAGAACTTCCATGGCATAAAAAAAGTGTTGTAGATATTGATCTTAAAAAAGCTTTAGAAATTTTAGATAAAGATCACTTTGGTCTAGAAAAAGTAAAAGAAAGAATTATTGAATTTTTAGCTGTTCAAAAAAGAATGGAAAAAATTAAAGGTCCTATATTATGTTTAGTTGGTCCTCCTGGAGTAGGTAAAACATCGTTAGGAAAATCAATAGCAAAAGCCACTAACAGAGAATTTGTAAGAATGTCAGTTGGTGGTATGAGAGATGAAGCGGAAATTAGGGGACATAGAAGAACATACATAGGTTCTCTACCTGGTAAAATAATCCAGATGATGAAAAAAGCTGGTACAAAAAATCCATTAATTCTCTTAGACGAGATTGATAAAATTGGTAATGATTATCGAGGTGACCCATCTTCAGCATTATTGGAAGCATTAGATCCTGAACAAAATACAACTTTTAACGATCATTACCTTGAAGTTGATTATGATTTATCTGATGTTATGTTTGTTACAACAGCTAACACTTTAAATATTCTTCCCCCTTTATTAGATAGAATGGAAGTTATAAGACTCGCTGGTTATACAGAAGATGAAAAAATAAATATTGCAAACAAATATTTATTACCAAAACAAATCAAAGATAATGGGGTCAAAGAAAAAGAGATGAGTTTACAAAATGATATTATTAAAGAAATTATCAGAAGTTACACAAAGGAGTCTGGTGTTAGAAATTTGGAGAGAGAAATTTCCAAAGTTGCTAGAAAAGTAGTAAAGAAAGTTGTTTCTGGAGAGGAAAAAGAAGTCAAGATTAATAAAGAAAATTTGTCAGATTTTTTAGGTGTTCCCAAGTTTAAGTCAGGTGAATTGGAGACTGAAAATAGAGTAGGAATAGTTACTGGATTGGCATGGACTGAATATGGTGGAGAAATTTTGAAAATAGAAACTGCTACAATGCCAGGAAAAGGAAGAATGCAAATAACAGGTAAGCTTGGAGATGTAATGCAAGAGTCAGTCAAAGCTGCCAAATCTTTTGTTAGATCTAAATGTTTAGAATATGGAATAATACCTCCATTGTTTGAGAAAAAAGATTTTCATATTCACGTTCCAGAGGGTGCTACACCAAAAGATGGTCCATCTGCAGGAATTGGGATGGTTACGTCCATAGTATCTTCCATAACAAACATTCCAGTTAAAAGAGATGTTGCAATGACAGGTGAGGTTACTTTAACAGGTCAAGTATTACCAATAGGTGGCTTAAAAGAAAAACTTATTGCGGCTCATAGAGCAGGGATCAAAGAGGTCTTAATTCCAAAAGAAAATGAGAAAGATTTAGTTGATATGCCGAAAAAAATAATTGATGAAATTAAGATAACTCCTGTAGAGTATGCTGATGAAGTTTTAAAGATTGCTTTAACTAAAGAACTTAAAAAAACAGAGTGGGTTGAAGTCGATATTTCTAAAAAAGACGACAAGTCTCAAGCAAGTATTCAATAAAAATTTATTTATGGAATTATATATAATTTTAATTATCGTAGTTTTTGTCACTTATTATTTAACAAGACCAACATCGAAAAGAGAGAAAGATAATTTTAACTCCAAAAATAATTGGAGAGGTGGATTTTAAAAAATTATCTTTTATTTATAACAACTAATTAATCTTGACCTTATTTTACTAAAAGATATAACCAACATTTTGGTTTTGGGCGGTTAGCTCAGTTGGTAGAGCATCTCGTTTACACCGAGGGGGTCAAAGGTTCGAGTCCTTTACTGCCCACCAAAAGAATCAAAAGTGGGGGTGTAGCTCAGTTGGTTAGAGCGATCGCCTGTCACGCGATAGGTCGAGGGTTCGAGTCCCTTCACTCCCGCCACTTATTTAATTTAAAGCTGATAATCGTTATCAAATGAGCTGTATATTTTGAATAATGTGACCTATCACCACTTCATCTAGCTTTAAAAAATGATATATATTCCACCATGACAGCGGAATTTTTAAAAGATTATTTTCCAATAATATTATTCCTAATTATAGCATTAGGACTGAGTTGTGCTTTTATAGTAATTAATTTTATCTTATCTCCAAAAAATCCAGATCCTGAAAAATTATCAGCTTATGAATGTGGATTTGAACCATTCCAAGACTCAAGAATGGAATTTGATGTGAGGTTTTATTTAGTTGCTATTTTATTTATTATTTTTGACCTTGAAATTGCATTTTTATTTCCATGGGCAATTTCTTTAGGAAATATTGGTATCTTGGGTTTTACCTCAATGATGATTTTTTTGTTCATACTTACAATTGGATTTATTTATGAATGGAAAAAAGGTGCATTAGACTGGGAATAAAATTTTTTTAAATGAATAATAAATTAGATCAAGTACCTGATGAATTTAAACAACTTGCAGAAGACTTTGGCAAGAATGGATTTATAACTACTTCATTAGAAAATTTAGTAAATTGGTCAAGATCTGGATCTTTGCATTGGATGACTTTTGGTCTTGCTTGCTGTGCTGTTGAAATGATGCAAACAGCTATGCCAAGATATGATCTTGAAAGATTTGGTGCTGCTCCAAGGGGATCACCTAGACAATCTGATGTTATGATTGTTGCAGGTACTTTAACAAATAAGATGGCACCAGCATTAAGAAAAGTTTATGATCAAATGCCAGAACCAAGATATGTTATATCAATGGGAAGTTGCGCTAATGGTGGAGGTTATTATCATTATTCATATTCTGTTGTCAGAGGTTGTGATCGTATAGTACCAGTTGATGTTTATGTGCCAGGTTGTCCACCTTCTGCTGAAGCATTGTTGTATGGAATAATGCAATTACAAAAAAAAATTAGAAATAAGGGATCTTTTAACAGGTAAAATGAATAATTTAATTGATTTAGAGAAAAAAATAAATTCAGAGCTTACGACAAAAATTAACAAGACTTCAATTAAACATGATCAAATTTATGTTGAAATTGATAAAGAGGATTTGATTGACGTTGTTTTATTTATAAAAACAAACAAAGATACAAAGTTTAGACAGCTTATTGATATTACAGTTGTAGATTATCCTGAGGAAACTCAAAGATTTAAGATTGTATATTTATTCTTAAGCCATGAGTTTAACCACAGAATGATCTTAAGTTATTTCATCAATGAAAATGAGCTGATTTCATCTTTAACATCTGTATTTCCGTCAGCTAATTGGATGGAAAGAGAAGTTTTTGATATGTACGGCGTAAATTTCAAAAATCATCCTGATTTAAGAAGAATTCTGACTGACTATGGTTTTGAAGGTCATCCATTAAGAAAAGATTTTCCTTTAACTGGTCATTCGGAAGTTAGATATAGCGAGGAGAAAAAAAAAGTTATCAGTGAGCCTGTAAAATTAGAACAAAATTATAGAAATTTTGATTACAAAAGTCCTTGGGAAGGAACAAAATACATAAAAGAAGTATCAGAAACTAATGACAAAAAAAATTAAAAATCTTAATTTGAATTTTGGTCCACAACATCCTGCTGCCCATGGTGTATTAAGACTAATTCTTGAGTTAGATGGTGAGGTTGTAGAAAAAGCAGACCCACACATTGGTTTATTGCATCGAGGAACAGAAAAATTAATTGAAAATAAAACATATATGCAAGCCGTCCCATATTTTGATCGACTTGATTATGTTGCTCCCATGAACCAAGAACATGCTTTTGCCTTAGCCATAGAAAAAATTCTAGATATCGATGTTCCAATAAGAGCACAATATATAAGAGTTATGTTTTGTGAAATTGGAAGAATTTTAAGTCATATATTAAATGTAACTACTCAAGCTTTAGATGTGGGTGCATTGACACCATCATTATGGGGATTTGAGGAAAGAGAGACATTAATGACTTTTTACGAACGAGCATCTGGATCAAGATTACACGCTAATTATTTTAGAGCTGGCGGAGTTCATCAAGATTTACCAGCTGGTTTAGAAAATGATATAGCAAAATTTTGTGAAACTTTTCCAAAAATAATAAATGATCTTGAGAACCTTTTAACTGATAATAGAATATTTAAGCAAAGAAATGTAGATATTGGAGTAGTAACCAAAGATGATGCGTTAGACTACTCTTTTAGTGGTGTAATGATTAGAGGTTCAGGTGTCCCTTGGGATTTAAGAAAATCTCAACCCTACGATTGTTATGATCAATTAGAATTTAAAATTCCAGTAGGTAAAAATGGTGACTGTTACGATCGATATTTATGTAGAATTGAGGAAATGAAAGAAAGTGTATCAATCATAAAACAATGTTTAGCAAGGATGGAAAAAGGTCCAATCAAAACTTTTGATGGTAAAATATCTCCACCATCTAAAGCAGAAATAAAACAATCTATGGAAGCATTGATACATCACTTTAAATTATTTACTGAGGGATATCGTGTACCAAAAGATGAAATTTATACTGCTGTTGAGGCACCTAAAGGTGAATTTGGTGTTTATTTAATCTCAGATGGATCAAGTAAACCTTATAAGTGCAAGATAAGAGCGCCAGGATTTTCACATTTACAGTCAATGGATTATTTGATTAAAGGTCACATGTTGGCAGATGTGCCTGCTGTTCTTGGTTCACTTGATATAGTTTTTGGGGAGGTAGATAGATGAGTTTAAGAAGACCTGCAAAAAACCAACCTGAGAATTTTGAATTTAACCCTTCTTCATTAGATGCAGCAAAAAGTATTGTTGCCAAATATCCAGAAGGTAAACAACAAAGTGCTGTGATGGCATTATTATATATTGCTCAAAAACAAAATGATAACTGGATACCTTTAGCTGCAATGAAGTACATCGCAAAGTTTTTAAATATGCCATACATAAAAGTATATGAAGTTGCTACTTTCTATAGCATGTATAATTTATCACCAGTAGGTAAATATTTTGTTCAAGTGTGTACTACAACCCCATGTATGATAAGAGGTGCAAACAAATTAGTCGAGGCATGTAAAGAAAAAATTTCAGAGGATGAGTCAGTCCTTTCAAACGATAAAAGTTGCTCATGGATGGAAGTTGAGTGTCTTGGTGCATGTGTCAATGCACCGATGATGCAAATTAATGATGACTATTATGAAGATCTTGATAAAGAAAAAACTTTAAAGATTTTAGATAAAATTCTTAATGGAGAAAAACCAACACCTGGCTCCTATAGAGGAAGAATAAATAATGAACCAGAAAATAATAGAAAAACATTAATGGATTTAAAAAATGCTTAAGGATCAAGATAGAATTTTTCAAAACTTATACAATGATTTAGGACCCGATCTAACTTCATCTCAAAAAAGAGGTGATTGGGTTAATACCAAAGAAATAACAGATAAGGGCAGAGACTGGATTATAAATGAAATCAAAGACTCTCAACTTAGA
This sequence comes from uncultured Pelagibacteraceae bacterium, assembly GCA_902597675.1. Lineage (GTDB taxonomy): Bacteria > Pseudomonadota > Alphaproteobacteria > Pelagibacterales > Pelagibacteraceae > Pelagibacter. Next base: position 37,166 of record CACJYR010000008.1, read on the forward strand.
GGAAGAGGTGGCGCAGGTTTTCCAACAGGTTTAAAATGGTCTTTTGCACCAAAAGAGGTTGGCTCTAGACCCCATTATTTAGTGATCAATGGAGATGAGTCTGAGCCAGGTACTTGTAAAGATAGAGATATTTTAAGATTTGAACCTCATAAATTAATCGAAGGTTGTTTGATTGCATCTTATGCAATTCAAGCACATGTTTGTTACATTTATATTAGAGGGGAATATTTTATAGATGGACAAAAGCTACAAGCAGCAATTGACGAAGCTTATGAAAAAAAGCTATTAGGTAAAAACGCTGCAGGTACTGGGTGGGATCTAGATATTTATATTCACTATGGAGCTGGAGCATATATTTGTGGAGAAGAAACTGCATTACTCGAAAGTATCGAGGGAAAAAAAGGTCAACCAAGATTAAAGCCTCCTTTTCCAGCACTAATTGGACTCTATGGTTGCCCAACAATAATTAATAATGTGGAAACTATAGCTGTTGTACCGACAATATTAAGAAGAGGTGGTAAATGGTTTGCATCTTTGGGAAGAGAAAAAAATACAGGTACCAAAATTTTTTGTATATCTGGAAACGTAAATAATCCTTGTAATGTTGAGGAAGAAATGAATATTCCATTAAAAGAATTAATTGAAGTACATGCTGGTGGTGTCATAGGTGGCTGGGATAATTTACAAGCTGTTATACCTGGTGGATCATCAATGCCATTGATACCAAAAGATAAATGTGAGACTTTGACTATGGACTTTGACTCATTAATGGCTGAAAAAAGTGGATTAGGAACAGCTGGTGTGGTTGTGATAAACAAAGATCAAGACATCATAAAATGTATGGCTAGAATTGCGAGATTTTACAAACATGAAAGTTGTGGGCAATGTACACCTTGTAGGGAAGGTTCAGGTTGGATGTGGAGAATGCTTGAAAGAATGGCAAAAGGTGAAGCATCTAAAGATGAGATAGACATGTTGGGTGATGTTACAAAACAAATAGAAGGTCATACGATCTGCGCATTTGGTGAAGGTTCATCTTGGCCAGTTCAAGGTTTATTAAGACATTTCAAAGATGAAATTAAAAAAAGAAATAAATTTGATCCAATTGTGAAAGAAAATAAAAATATTCCTTATTTGGTAGATCAACACTTATTGGATAAAAATGCTTAAATTAAAAGTTAACGATATTGAAGTAGAAGTTGAGGAAGGGCTGACTGTTCTTCAAGCTTGTGAAAAAGCAGGTGCAGAAATACCAAGATTTTGTTATCACGAAAAATTATCAATAGCTGGCAACTGCAGAATGTGTTTAGTTGAAATGGAAAAATCTCCAAAACCAATAGCATCATGCGCAATGCCCGCTGCAGATGGAATGGTTATAAAAACTAATACTCCAAAAATAGAGAAATCAAGGAAAGGTGTGATGGAGTTTTTATTAGCAAACCATCCGTTGGATTGCCCAGTGTGTGATCAGGGTGGGGAATGTGATCTTCAAGATCAATCGATGTTTTATGGGATAGATAAGTCAAGATTTAAAGAAAATAAAAGAGCAGTACCTGAGAAAAATATGGGTCCACTGATCAAAACTCAAATGACAAGATGTATTCATTGTACAAGGTGTGTGAGATTTGCAACCGAGATAGCTGGAGTTCCTGAGTTAGGTGCAATCGGAAGGGGTGAAGATATGCAAATTACTACATATTTAGAGCAATCAGTTCAATCAGAACTTTCAGGAAACGTAATCGATCTTTGTCCAGTAGGAGCTTTAACATCTAAGCCTTATGTTTTTGAGGCAAGACCATGGGAACTAAAGAAAACACAAACAATTGATGTAATGGATGCGGTTGGTTCAAATATTCGAGTTGATACCTATGACTGGGAAGTGAAAAGAGTTTTGCCTGTTATAAATGAGGACATAAATGAAGAGTGGATTTCAGATAAAACAAGATATGCTTGTGATGGATTATTAAATCAAAGATTAGACACTCCGTATATAAAGTATAATAATAAATTTGAAAAAGCCTCTTGGGATGAGGTTTACAAAATCATAAAATCAAAAATAGAAAATGCAAACAAAGATAAAATTTGTGGATTTGTTGGTGATCTAACAAATATGGAGACAAGTTTTATTTTCAAAGAATTTTTAGAAAGAACAATTGACACAAAAAAATATGATTTTAGATCTACAAAAAGATTTATCAACAATTCTAAAAGAGAAAATTATTTATTCAATTCATCGATTAATGGAATTGAAGAAGCAGATTTAATTTTGTTGATAGGCACAAATCCTAGATTTGAAGCAACAATGATTAATGCGAGAATTCGAAAAGCATATTTAAGTAATAATACCAGAGTTATTTCCTTAAATGATCTTGGAGACCTAACTTACAACTATCAAAGTTTAAATGGGAGGGTAAAAACCATCAAAGATATATTTGAAAACAATAATGAATTGTCAAAAGAAATTATTGAGTCAAAAAAACCAATGATTGTATTTGGCGAGTCTTTTTTTAAAACTAAATCAGCAAGTTATTTATTTAATTTATCCAAAAAATTTTTGTCCAAGAATAATAAATTGAATGATGATTGGAACCCAATAAACATATTATCAGTGGATGCAGCTACGGTTGGAAATCTAGATTTAGATATCATTGATAAAAGTAATAAAATTCTAGATGAACTTCATGAAAATAAATTTGAAATTATTTTTTTACTTGGCCAAGATAATTTAGATTTTAAAAAGAAAGATGAATTTATTATTTATCAAGGAAGTCATGGAGACAGAGGTGCAGAAATTGCAGATATTATTTTACCAGGTGCTGCTTATACTGAACAATCTGGACATTACACTAACTTGGAAGGTAAATTACAAAAAGCTTATAAAGCATCTTACCCCCCAGGCGACGCAAAAGAGGACTGGCAAATTATAAATGATCTCGCCGAGGTTATGAATAATAGAAAACTTTTTAATGATAAAGATGAACTCGAAAGTAGTATGTTTAACTATTTAAAGATGAACAAAGATCAGCAAAATACACAATTAGAAGATAAATTCAATGAAAGTGATTTTGCTGATGAATTTTTAAAAGTTGATTTTAAAGATTACTATTTTTCTAATGTAATTGCACGTTCATCAAAAACTATGTTTGAATGTAATATCGCAAAAGTTGATTTAAAAAAGACAGGCACAGAGGGTTAATCCATGGAATACTTAAATATTATTTTTCAAGAGAGTTACAAAATTTTATTTTTATTAGTGCCCGTTTTAGTTTCAGTTGCTATGATCGTGTGGTTAGATCGAAGAGTTTGGGCTTTTGTTCAAAAAAGACAAGGTCCAAATGTTGTTGGTCCATTTGGTTTATTACAATCCCTAGCAGATGCCTTAAAATATATTTTCAAGGAAATTATAATACCTGCTAGTTCAAACAAAGTAATTTTTATTCTTGCTCCAATAATAACTATGACACTAGCTCTAATAGCATGGGCTGTAATTCCTTTTGGAGTTGAACAAGTGTTAGCAGATATAAATGTTGGAATTTTATATATTTTTGCTGTCTCATCATTAGGTGTGTATGGGATAATAATGGGTGGATGGGCATCGAATTCAAAATATCCTTTTTTAGGAGCAATTAGATCTGCTGCACAAATGGTATCTTATGAAGTATCGATTGGTATCATTATAATTAATGTCTTATTATGTGTTGGATCTTTAAACTTAAATGATATTGTAGTTGCTCAAAAAGAAATGTGGTTTGTAATACCATTATTTCCAATGTTTGTAATTTTTTTTATATCAGCTTTAGCTGAAACGAATAGACCACCTTTTGATTTACCAGAAGCAGAAGCTGAATTAGTTGCGGGTTACCAAACAGAATATTCTGGGATGATGTACGCAATGTTTTGGTTGGGAGAGTATGCAAATATTTTATTAATGTGTGCACTAGGGTCAATTTTATTTTTAGGAGGCTGGTTATCTCCGATCGATCTTTATCCTTTTAATTTAATACCTGGCGCTCTTTGGTTAATTTTCAAAATTTTATTTTTATTTATTCTTTTTGCGTTGGTTAAAGCGATTGTTCCAAGATATAGATATGATCAACTAATGAGACTAGGTTGGAAAATATTTTTACCACTATCTTTAACTTATGTTGTTTTGACAGCAAGTTATCTTTTTTACTTTAATCTTTTACCTACAATATAAATGAAAATATCAAGATTTTTTAAAACAATATTAATGACCGATTTTATCAGTGGGCTTTTTATTGCTATTAAGGAACTTTTCAAATCAAAAAAAACAATAAATTATCCATTTGAAAAAGGCAAAATTAGTCCAAGATATAGAGGTGAACACGCATTGAGAAGATATCCTAATGGAGAAGAAAGATGTATAGCTTGTAAATTGTGTGAAGCTGTCTGCCCTGCTCAAGCAATTACAATTGAGTCTGCCGAAAGAGCAGATGGAAGTAGAAAAACTACTCGCTATGATATTGATATGATGAAATGTATTTATTGTGGATTATGTGAAGAGTCTTGTCCTGTAGATGCAATTGTCCAGGGACCAAATTTTGAATTTTCTACCGAAACTCGTGAAGAACTCTATTATACAAAAGAAAAACTCCTAGACAACGGAGATAGATGGGAAAATGTTTTAGCGGCAAATATTAAATCAGACAATCCATACAGATAATTTATGATTGCACATGCAATATTTTTTTATGTCTTTTCTGTCATTGCAGTTGTTTCTGCTATAATGGTAACTGTTTCTAAAAACACAGTTCATTCAGTTTTTTTTTTAATTCTTGATTTTATAAGTATATCTTGCCTCTTCATAATGATTGGTGCTGAATTTTTGGGGATGATTATGTTAATAGTTTATGTGGGAGCAGTTGCAGTGCTATTTTTGTTTGTTGTAATGATGCTTAATGTTGCTCAACAAAAAAATCAGTGGTTTGTTTCAAAAGATAGCTCAAGACATATTCCCATAGGATTATTAATAAGTGTAATAATATTTTTTGAATTGATAATTGTAATAGGTGGATGGAAATATAAACCTGATTTATTTAATTCTGCAAAATCATCGCTAGAAAACGGGGTTAGTAACACTCATTCATTAGGTCAGGTTTTATACACTGATTATATACATGTGTTTCAAATTAGTGGGATGATACTTTTGATTGCTATGATAGGAGCAATAGTCCTTACTTTTAGACAAAGAGAAGGTGTTAAAAAACAAAGTTATTTAAAACAAATATCTAGAGAAAGGACTGAAGGTGTGGAAGTACTTGAAGTTGCGTCTAATAAAGGAGTAAAAATAGATGATTGATATAGGTTTAGGTCACTATTTAACTTTAGGTGCTGTTATTTTTAGTATTGGAATAATTGGTATATTTCTTAATAGAAAAAATATTATTGTAATCTTGATGAGTATTGAACTTATCTTATTAGCTGTAAATATTAATTTAGTATCTTTTTCAATTTATTTAGGAGATCTTTCTGGTCAAGTGTTTACCCTTTTTATACTAACTGTTGCTGCAGCTGAAGCTGCAATTGGTCTTGCGATCATAGTTGTTTATTTTAGAAACTCTGGAACAATTCGAGTAGAGGAGATAGATAAACTAAAGGGTTAAAATGGAAATTTCAATTATAGCATTACCCCTAATTGCTTCAATCATTTCAGGATTTTTTGGAAAATTGATAGGAGATAGAAGTTCAGAAATAATTACTAGCCTATTGGTATCTATTTCAGCAATTTTTTCTGTCCTCGTTTTGTATGAGGTTGTTGTTAATCAATATCAAGAGAACATCATAATAGCGACATGGATTAGTTCTGGATCGCTTGAAGTAAATTGGTCAATGAAGATTGACTCATTATCTGCTGTGATGTTAGTTGTTGTTACGTCAGTTTCTGCTTTAGTTCATATTTATTCAATCGGTTATATGTCTCACGACCCGCACAAACCAAGATTTATGGCTTACTTATCCTTATTTACATTTGCAATGCTGATGTTAGTTACTGCAGATAATTTCATTCAATTATTTTTTGGTTGGGAAGGTGTAGGCTTATGTTCATATTTTTTAATAGGATTTTGGTTTAAAAAAGAGTCAGCAAACAAAGCTGCAATTAAAGCATTTGTAGTGAATAGAGTGGGTGATTTCGGGTTTGCTCTAGGAATATTTTTAATTTTTTATTTATTTGGAACAGTAAATTATTCCGAGGTTTTTACTAAAATTCCCAACATTACAGATAAAGATTTGGTATTTTTAGGTATCACATTTAATGCTGTAGATTTGATTTGCTTACTTTTATTCATTGGTGCAATGGGAAAATCAGCACAAATTTTACTTCATACCTGGTTACCAGACGCTATGGAGGGACCAACACCTGTTTCTGCCTTAATTCATGCCGCCACAATGGTAACAGCAGGAGTTTTTCTAGTTGTAAGGTGTTCACCGATTTATGAATACTCTGATCTAGCTTTGAATATCATTACAATTGTTGGTATGAGTACTGCATTCTTTGCTGCAACAGTAGCACTGGTACAAAATGATATTAAAAAAATAATTGCGTATTCTACTTGTAGCCAATTAGGTTACATGTTTTTTGCCACTGGAGTGGGAGCATATAATGTTGCAATGTTTCATTTATTCACTCACGCTTTTTTTAAAGCATTATTATTTTTAGGATCTGGTTCAGTTATTCATGCTTTTAAAGATGAACAAAATATAAATAATATGGGCGGAGTGTGGAGAAAACTTCCATACACCTATTCTCTAATGATTATAGGTACGCTAGCTTTAACGGGGTTTCCATTTTTGTCAGGTTTTTATTCTAAAGATGCAATAATTGAATTTGCGTATTTGAGAGGAAATACAACAGGTTATTATGCTGCTGGTATAGGTATTTTTACAGCATTTCTCACATCAATTTATTCTTGGAGATTAATTTTCAAAACTTTTCATGGTGATTACAATAATAAAGAGATTAAGATAGATGAGACACATGAGTCTCCTATCGTGATGTTGATACCTCTAATTTTATTATCAATTGGTGCATTATTTGCAGGATTTTTATTTAAAGAATTATTTATTAGTTATGAAGCTCTTAATAATTTTTGGCGTGACTCATTATTTTTCCTAAAACCATTAAGCACTGATCACCCACCACTATGGTTTTTGTTGCTTACTCCAACTTTGGTAATATTATCTATTCCACTAGCATATTATTTATTCGTTAAAAATAGAAATTTATCTGAACGATTAGCTAGTATAAATAAACCGCTTTATGAGTTTTTATTAAATAAATGGTATTTTGATGAACTTTATGATGTTTTATTTGTAAAACCATCAAAAAAATTAGGTTTATTTTTATGGAAGTTCTTTGACTTGAAAATTATTGATGGGTTTGGTCCAGACGGTATTTCGTCGATGATCAAAAAATTTTCATTAAAAGCTAATAAATTTCAAAGTGGATACATATATCAATATGCTTTTGTAATGTTACTTGGTTTTTCTGCTTTATTAACATTCTTAATTGTAAAATAATGAACTTTCCTATTCTTTCCTCTTTAATTTTATTACCATCAATTGGAGCTTTATTCTTATTTTTTACCAAAAGTGATAAAAAAAATAATTTTACTGGAAAATATGTTGCTTTATTTACTTCAGCAGTAAATTTTTTTTTATCAATTTATCTGTGGATATTATTTGATCCAACAACTTCTGAGTTTCAATTTGTTGAGGAAAGGATTTGGATTAAAGATTTAATAAATTACAAGGTAGGTGTTGATGGTATTTCAATTTTGTTTATTTTACTCACAACATTTATAACACCACTTTGCATTATATCTGTGAATAATTCAATCAAAGAGAGACTAAGTGAATTTTTGATAGCTGTACTTATCATGGAGTCTTTTATGATCGGTGTATTCTGCTCTTTAGACCTTGTTATTTTTTATTTATTTTTTGAGGCAGGTTTAATTCCCATGTTTTTGATTATTGGTATCTGGGGTGGTGCCAGACGAGTTTATTCAGCATTTAAATTTTTTTTGTATACATTGCTTGGTTCAGTTTTAATGTTAGTAGCTATAATTACAATATATTGGTTGAATGGAACTACAGACGTAGTTGAACTTTATAATTCTGGGGTTGATATAAAGTACCAAAACCTTTTATGGTTAGCTTTTTTTAGCTCTTTTGCAGTTAAAACTCCTATGTGGCCAGTTCATACATGGTTACCAGATGCTCATGTTGAAGCGCCGACAGCAGGATCTGTTTTATTAGCAGCTATATTGTTAAAAATGGCAGGTTATGGTTTTATAAGATTTTCTCTTGGATTATTTCCTGCAGCATCAGAAATCTTCACCCCATTGATTTACACACTCAGTGTAATCGCGATTATTTTTACTTCTTTCATAGCTTTAATGCAGGAAGATATGAAAAAGCTAATTGCTTATTCATCAGTTGCGCATATGGGTTACGTTACTTTAGGAATTTTTACAATTCAGCAACAAGGTATTGAGGGAAGTATTATTCAAATGATCAGTCATGGACTAGTTTCTGCAGCACTTTTTTTATGTGTAGGTGTTGTATATGACAGAATGCATTCAAGACTTATAAATACCTATGGTGGAATCGTGAGTATTATTCCAAAATATTCTATTTTGTTTATGTTATTTACTTTAGCAGCTCTAGGCCTACCTGGAACAAGTGGTTTTGTTGGGGAGTTCTTAATTTTGATGGGCGCATTTAAGGATAATTTTTTAGTAGCTGTGATTGCTAGCTTAGGGGTAATTATTGGTGCTGCTTATATGCTTTGGTTATACAAAAGAGTAGTTTTTGGAAAATTAATAAATACAGATTTGAAACAGATGTTTGATTTAAATAGATCTGAGTTATTTATTTTATCTTGTTTAGCTGTACCAACTCTAGTTTTTGGATTTTATCCAGATCCTTTAATTAATACAATTGAGGTTTCTATCTCAGATTTAATTGATCAATATAACTTTAAACTAGCAAGTAAAACATAATGGAAAATTTACAATTAGTATTACCCGAAATATTTTTATCTTTGTCGATAATGTTTTTATTAATATTAGGTGTTTTTAAAAAAAATAGCTCAAGACTTGTTCAGAGTCTTTCTTTAGCTGTTTTGATTGTAACTGCTGTTATTACTTTTAATGAAACAATTGGTATTAATGAAACAAAATTATTTAATAATAGTATTATTATTGATTATTTATCTTCTTTAATGAAGATAATCACTTTATTAGCTGCTTTCTTAGTCCTAATCATTTCTTCGAACTATCTTAAAACTTTTCAAATCTTTAAGATTGAGTATCCAATATTAATTTTAAGTTCTGTATTAGGAATGATGGTTATGATTAATTCTAATGACTTAATTGTGTTTTATATGGGTCTTGAGCTTCAGTCATTGGCCTTATATGTTTTAGCAACATTCAATAGAGATCAAATCAAATCTTCTGAAGCGGGACTTAAATATTTTGTTTTAAGTGCGTTATCCTCTGGTTTGTTGCTATATGGTTGCTCTTTAATATATGGGTTTACTGGCTCTACAAACTTTAATGTAATAGCTGATCAATTGAACTCTAATGAGTATGCTTTAACATTTGGTATTGTATTTATTTTAGTAGGACTAGCGTTTAAAATTTCTGCTGTTCCTTTTCATATGTGGGCCCCAGATGTATACGAAGGTTCACCAACTTCAGTGACATTATTTTTTACAATGGTTCCAAAAATAGCAGCATTGACAGTATTTATTAGATTTTTATATGTCCCATTTTTAAATCTGATTGATCAGTGGCAAATGATTTTAATTTTTTTATCGATCGCATCAATGCTATTTGGTGCTATTGCAGCCATAGGACAAACAAATTTGAAAAGACTTGTTGCCTATAGCTCCATAGGTCATGTTGGTTACGCTCTAGCTGGTGTAGCGGCAGGTACTAATGATGGCATTCAAAGTTCAGTAATTTATATAACCATATATATACTAATGAACTTAGGATTATTTTCATGCTTGTTAATGTTGAAACGAGACAATAACTATTACGAAAAGATAGATGATTTGTCAGGTTTATCTAAAAATCATCCAATGCTAGCGTTATCATTACTAATAATTTTATTTTCACTCGCTGGGATTCCTCCTTTAGCTGGTTTTTTTGCTAAGTTTTATGTTTTTAAAGCAGTCATTGAACAATCAATGTATTTTTTAGCAATCGTTGGTTTATTATCAACAGTCGTTGCAGCTTTTTATTATTTAAGGTTAATTAAAATTATGTATTTTGATGAGCAAAAAGAAAAATATGATACTGATCATGGTTTTTGGTTAAAATTTTCTTTAACAGCATCTACATTGTTAATTCTGATATACTTCATATTTCCGAGCCAATTAATAGAGGTGGTTTCCAGAATTAACATAATTTAATGAAATTCAGAATTTTAAGATTTAAAAAATTAAGAAGTACGAATGATACAGCCATAAGAATGGTTAAAAGTTCCAATCTAAAGTATGGAATGATAATTGCTGATAGCCAAAGTAATGGACGTGGGCAGTACGGAAGAAAATGGATTTCATTTAAAGGAAATTTGTTTGTAAGTTTTTTCTATAATTTAGAAAATATGGATTTAAATTTAACTAAAATTACAAAATTAAATTGTATCTTAGTAAAAAAACTAATTTCAAAATATTACAAAAAAAGAATTGTATATAAAAAACCA
>CACJYR010000009.1 GCA_902597675.1 uncultured Pelagibacteraceae bacterium
GTAAGTTTTTTTATCTTTTTCTAAGTTAGTAAGATTTTTTTTAATTACATCATCAATTTTTTGACCACCAATAACCTGGGTATGAGAAAAAATATTTTTTTTTGTTATCAAAAATTTTTTAGATTTTCTGCAAATATCACATAAATAATTGTCAGCAAAATAATGGTGAAATCTAGGATGCAAATACACTCCATATTTTTTTAACCAAAATTTATTTATGATTGGAAAGTTGTTATGCAAATAGTCGTATTTAAATGTTTTCTCTCTTGGCCATATGCTAAAATAATCTTTTTTTTTAAATTTGTTAGCTGTAATTAAAATTTCTTTATCCCAATTTTTTTCAAGAACTATATCATCTCCAACACCACTTATTAGCTCATGATTACTTTTATTGGCTAAAAAATTAATCTTATGAGTATTCTTTTTAAATTTTTTTATAAAAAATCTAATTCTTAGATTTTTTTTGTATTTTTTTAAAATTTTTCTATATTTACTTATATTTTGGTCATCTTTATCCACTAATAATAATAGCTCGATATTCGTAATATTATTTGTATTTTTTTTAATTGAAGCCAGCAGATTTTTAATTTTTTTATATCTTTTGCTAATGCAAACCAAGGAAATAGTTTTATGTTCTGAAATTTCTTTGGTCAAAAAATATTTTACCCTTGAAAATGTAAACCACTTAATTTTTTTAATACCTAATAATATTTCTCTTTTAATTCCCATTATTTTTTAATTTATTTGCTTCAAATTTTTTTTATATCTTTATCTTATTGAGTGCATTGTTTTTGAAAATATTTGCCTCTCTTATGTATCTTCTGACCATTTGTGTTGTTTTGTGGCCAGTCATTGCCATTATACTACGTTCATCAGCACCAGATTCTGCGGCAACAGTTGCTAAACCTGATCTTAAACTATGACCCGCAAAATTTTTATTATCAATCCCTGCTAATTTTAGATATTCTTTCATTAATAAAACTACTGATTGGTCGGTTAATCTTTTCTCTGTTAGAGATAAACCTTTAGAAAATCTTCTAAAAATAGGGCCGGATTTAATTTTAGAAATTTCTAGCCATTTTTTAAGATTAACAATTGGACAATAAGTTTCATTAGTGAAGTAGGGTAGACCTTTAATCATTCCTTCACCGAATTGATCAGTTTTTGATCTTTTAACAGTGATTTTGAGGCCCTCAGGTACAAATTCTAAATCTTCATGATCGATTGAAATTAACTCAGTTCGTCTAAATCCACCCCCAAAGCCAATTAATATTATTGATTTATCTCTAAACTTCTTAATATCCTCAATTTTTTTTTCATTTATTACATTAATTATAGATTTTAAATGATTGATTAATATAGGTTTTTTTCCTTTTTGAATACTTCCTTTTACCCTTCTTATTCCCATTAAGTTTTCAACAATGATTGGATGTTTTATGTCTATATAATGCCCTTTTAATTTATGAACCATGCTAATTGAGACTAATCTTCTTCTTAAAGTACTGATTTTTGAATTTTTAGAAAGATGGGTGAGGTATAAAGAAACGATTTTAGGCTCAGATGGTAAAGAATTTAGACCATGCTTAGCACAAAAAGCTCCAAAGTCTTTAAAGTCTGATTTATATGCTCTTAAAGTGTTATTTGCTTTAGAGCTTTTGAGGTTATTAAGGGTTGCCTCATGAAGCGATTTTAGGTCTGTTGTCAGTTCATTCATATAATTACTATCGATAACAATTAATTATCAATAGTAATATATCAAGTGATTTTTAATGTCAATAGTTTAAATATAAAAATTATGGGTTCAATTGATGGAGAAATTCCTGCTGTATGGTTTTTAATTACCTCTGTGGGATTTATTATTTTAAGTTCAATTCAATATAAAAATGATGGCAAAAGCATTGAAACTATTTTTTTATCTATCTTGGCAATCTTATTTTTAATCAGCTATTTTATCTTAGTTTTCAAAGCTTAATTTATCCCCAATATTCACAGGAATTTCTGTAAATTTTCAGAATCAATTAAAAGGTGATAGAGCTTTAAAATCATATCTGTTAGAGTATAAATGAATTAAGGGGCAACCCTTAACTGGCCAATTGGGCAAAAGCCGAGAGGTACAAATCCAAGGGGCAGAAAGTTCTGCAAAGCATCGCTGAACATGCAGAACGGGAGGCATGGCGGTAGCGCATCAACGACGTGCCAAAACTACTGTTCTTTGCACCCTTAAAAGTGCAAGGAAACAGGGGTTTTTCAGGAAAAATGCATCTTAAAGGCACTAAATTTCAATTAAAAGTCTGGAAATACCTCAAAACTATACCAAAAGGTAAAATAAGAACATATAAACAAGTTGCTGCTGCAATAAACAGCCCTAAATCAGCCAGAGCTGTAGCTAATGCTTGTGCTAAAAACCCATATGCCCCAAAAATACCTTGTCATAGAGTGATTAGATCTGATGGAGCTCTTGGAGGTTACTCTGGTAGAGGTGGAATCAAGCAAAAGCTCAAGTTGCTAAGATCTGAAAAAGTAGCTATTTAGAACTATTTTAAACATTTTTTAAGTTAAAAAAGTGAGTAAAATCAACGCTTTTTTACCTTTTTGTAAGATTACTTACTAAATAACATAATTCACCCTTTGGTTGTACCATAAATTAACCTAAACCAAAAATAGACCCCTCTATGGGCGTTTAAATGCTATATTCAATTAGTGCATCGCTCTACTATTCAACTATATCAATGCTTTTGGACTGCCCTTTTTTTTTTGAATTTTCATAACCACAATCGAAAAAAGTCCCTATTTTAAAGGATTATTTGATATTTTTCATAATTTACTATAAACTACAATCTTGCAGAGCATATTAGGGTGATTTTAACATTAAATAGTTCAAAATATTCAAAAATTAATATTATTTATATTTTTAATAAAATACAATAAATACAACATTTTATAAATAATACTTAATGTAATACATTAGAAAGTAGTAAATAAATATTACCTATTATTTTACTTTTTTAACTAAGTTCTCTCTTCTTGAGATGTAGATACCACTTAATACAATAATAAACAAACCTAAGAAAGTCCAATAATCAGGGAAATCACTAAAGAAATAATAACCTATAATTATGTTTGTAATGATCTCAAAATAACTAAAAGGAGCTAATTTTGAAGCATCAGCGTATTTTAGAGATAATATTAAAAATAAATGACCTACGCAGGCAAATACACCAATCGCAGCCATCATTGACCACTGATTAATTGTTGGCTTGATCCAAACAAAAGGCATTACACATGAAATAATAACAGCCCCTACTACACCAGTTAACAATAAAGTTAATAAAGGATTGTCTGAAGTACTTAACTTACGAGTAATAATTAAATAAAATCCATACATTATTCCTGTTCCAAGCGCAGCAATACTTGCTAAATTAATTTCTACAAAACCAGGTCTTATAACAACCAAGGATCCTATAAATCCTATAATTACAGCTAACCATCTTCTAAATCCAACCCTCTCATCTAAAAAAATTGGAGAAAAAGCTGTAACGATCAAAGGTGCAATAAATGCCAAAGTTAATGCTTTTGCTAAAGAGATTACTGAAATGGCATAAAAGAAACAAATATTAGCTGTTAAAAGTATTAAGCCTCTTATAAATTGTAGCTTCGGTTTGTCTGTCCAAACAAGATTTTCTCGAAAAAAGAAAAACATAATTGGCAAAGTGAACGCCACAGTAAAAAAATATCTTGCCCAAGTGATTTGTAATACAGGTAATTCTGCACTTAAATATTTAGCAAAACCATCCATAATTGGAAGCATTACCCACGCTAAAAGATTAAATGTAATAGCCTTCATATAAGAAGGATATAGATTAATTAAAGTATTTTAAAGCAAAGAATACAACAATTGGAATTGTTATAAAAGACATGAGTGTTGACACAACAATAGTACTAGCAACACTATCAACAATTTTTTTAGGTGAATAAATTGATGCAACAAGATAATTAAGAACTGCGCTAGGCATTGAACATTGAATCAGTAATACACCAGCTGCGAACCCTTCTAGACCAAAATATAATATTAATAAATAACCAATAATAGGTCCAACAATCACTCGGCCTAAAGAAGAAAATATTGCCTTGTTAAGTGAAAAAACTTTAAGTCTTGTTAGTGCTATTCCTAATGACATCAAAATTAAAAATATTGTGGCATACATTAATAAAAAAGTAGTATTTTCTATAAATCCTGGAAGTTCATAATCATAATAAAGTAAAAAAACTGCAATAATGATTGCATAAAAAGGTGGGCTTTTTATTATGACTTGTAAACTAAATTTTCTATCCGCTAAAAAAACACCTAATGTAAAGTGACACAAAATGATTAGGGCAGATATAGCGGCTGAAACACCAAGACCTTGAGAACCATATGCGAATAAACATATTGGTAAACCCATATTACCAGTATTGGGCATTGTTAAAGGCGGAAGTTCTCTTATTATATCTTTAGTATTTAAAAGAAATAATATGATTATTCCAACAATAATGAACCCAACAATTGCGATTGCATAGTACCAAAAAAAATTAATGAAAATAGTAAACGATATATTTACCGGATTTAATGCATAAATAATCATTGCTGGTGTGCCAACATTTGCAGCAAAATTAGTGATAAATGTAGTATCAATTTTAGGATTTTTTTTACCAAGATAATATCCAATACCCACAACAAAGAATACTGGAAACAAAACTTCAAAAAGTTTTATATAAATATCCATTAATTATAAAGTCTAATTAAAGTTGGAAATTTGAGAATATTTTTATTTTTTTTAAAAATCGATAGACAATTTTTTATATTTTTTTCAGTAGTTTTATGGCTTATAATAACAATTGTAGCCTTCTTATTTTTCTTATCGGGTGTTTGGATAATTCTTTTTACTGAGATCTTAAATTTAGATAATCGATTTGTTATTAAAGATAAAACGCCCTGTTTATCCTTAACTTCAAATCTAAGATATAATGAATTAGAATAATTTTGATTGTTAAAGGGTTTTATAGATTTTCTTTTATTATAAGAAATTCCAAAAGGGGGTTTTATATTTCCTCTCAAAATTGATAGTAAATCTGATAATAAGGATGATGAAGTTGGTCCAGGACCTGCCCCCTCTCCTTGTAAAATACTTTGACCTACTGGTTTGCCTTCTGTAATAACCGCATTCATTACACCATTCACATTTCCGATATATGAGTTTTTACTTAGTAAACATGGATGTACCGTTTCGAATAATTGATTATTAATAATTTCAGAAATCCCAAGTAATTTTATCCTCAAACCTAATTGATTTGCTATTTTAATATCTTCTAGTTTAATATTTTCAATTCCTTCCATTATACACTTACTTTTTGATATTTTGATATTAAATGAAAGCGCTGATAAAATTCTAATTTTAGCAAAAGCATCAAAACCATTTAAATCTAATTTAGGATTACCAGGTTCAGCATAACCAAGTACCTGAGCTTTCTTTAAAACTTTTTCAAAACTTTCGTTACTATTTTCCATCTCTGATAAGATATAATTAGTTGTCCCATTTAGGATTCCATAAACTTTTTTAATCTTATTAGTTGCTAAACCTTCTTTAATAGTTCGAAGAATTGGAATTCCTCCAGCAACAGAAGCTTCGAACTCTAGATTTACTTTTTTCATTTCAGCTAGTTTCGCTAAATGATCACCATGTTTAGCAATTAATGCTTTATTAGGCGTTATTACATTTACTTTATTTTTCAAAGCGTATTCAACTATCTTTTTGGAAATACCATCAGATAAACCAATACATTCAAATAAAATATCTATTTTTTTTTCTTTAAAAATTTTTAAAGGATTTGAATAAAAAATTTTTTTATCTATGTTAAATCGTCTTTTTTTGTTTTTATTTTTAGCAGATATAGCTACAATATTTATTCTTTTTCCGGTTTTTATCTCGATTTCTTTCTTTTTTGAATTTAATTCATTATACAAAAATATTCCAACCTGACCTAATCCAACTAGAGCAATATTTATATCTTTATTCATCAGTTGATATCCGGAAATTTACTTTTTTTGATATAATTATTAACAAAAATTTCGAACTCTTCTATTGTCATTAATCTAATATCTTTTGATTTTTTTATTATTTCAGTTAATTTATTGTTATCATTTTTTTTATCGCTTTTCTCATTCCAGTATTCAGAGTCAATATTAAATGAACATGCGTTTAAAAATATAAAAAAAGCTATAAATAAAAATTTATTCATTTAAAACCAGCATCTTTTGGAAAATTAAATTTCATATTCATATTTTGTATTGCCTGACCTGCTCCTCCTTTAATAAGATTATCAATAGCAGAAAGTATAATTATCTTATTCTTATTTTTTGATTTACAAACAGATATATTGCAATTATTCGTATTAATTACATCATTTGTACTTATTAATTTGTCTTTATTTAATATTTTAATAAAATTTGCTGTTTTGTAATATTTTTTCAACGTGTTTAATATTTTTGATGCTGAGGAAGTCTTATTAAGCTCAACATAAATTGTGCTTAAAATGCCTCTAAACATAGGTGATAAATGAGGAGTAAAATCAAATTGAATATTTCCTTTAACACATCTTTTTATCATTTCTTCAATTTCAGAATTATGTCTGTGTGATGCAACACCATAAGCACTTAAAGATTCATATAAATTTTTATCTTTATATTTTTTGTGTACACCTCTTCCAGCACCAGAATATCCTGATTTTGAATCAATTATAATATTATGATTTTTTATTAATCTATTTTTTAACAAAGGTATTAAAGGTAATAGAATAGAAGTCGGATAACATCCAGGACAAGAAATAATTTTATAATCTTGAACTTTTTTACCTGTAATTTCAGGTAAAGAATAAATACTATTCTTAATATTATATTTTGCTTTATGATCTTTTTTATACCATTTTTTGTAATCTAAAGCTTTTTGAAGCCTAAAATCTGCGGCAAGATCAATTAAAACATTCTGTTTATTCAAATATTTTGAAATTTCTTGTGCTTCTCCATTGGGAAGTGCTGTAAATACAACATCAATTTCATTCAAAAATTTTTTATTGAATTTTACAATTTTGGGCAATTTTTTTAGTCCAGTAGTTTTATCGTAATAAGAAATTTTTTTTCCTACTGATGTGTTTCCACATAAATACTTTATTTTTACATATTTATGTTTGTTTAACAATTTTATCAATTGGATACCAATGTAACCAGTTGATCCAGCGACTAATACGTTAAGCTTAGGCATTTCTTATTATAACAGTTAAAAATTAAAAAAAAATTATCTTTTAGAAAACTGAAAGCTTCTTCTAGCTTTTCTTCTTCCAGGTTTTTTTCTTTCAACTGCCCTGGAGTCTCTCGTGGTTAATTTCTCAGTTCTAAGAGTAGATTTAAAGCTTTCATCAAATAATACTAAAGCTTTTGAAATTCCATGTACCATTGCCCCTGCTTGTCCTGTTGGACCACCGCCTTTAACATTACATCTCACATCATAATCTGTAGCTTGATTGATTAATTCAAAAGGTCTCGTAATTTGCATTTTGTGATTTTCACTAGCAAAATACTCATTGTATAATTTGCCATTAACATAAATTTTTCCTGAACCCTTTTTAAGCCAAACTCTTGCAATAGATGTTTTCCTTCTTCCAGTTGCATATTTGCTATCCTTAAAATCAAGTTTTAATTTTGTTGTTTTTGATGAAGTTTGAGTGTTTTCCATATTAATTTCTTGCTATATTCTTGCTATTCAACTTATCTAATTCAATTACTTTAGGATTTTGAGCTGAGTGAGGATGATTGTTACCAGCATATATTTTAAGTTTTGTAAGTTGTTTTCTGCCTAAAACACCACCAGGTAACATTCTTTTAACTGCTAATTTTAATACCTCACCTGGTTTTTTTTCATGTAATTTTTCTGGAGTTGTTTCTTTAATACCTCCAGGATGGCCAGTGTGTCTGTAATATTTTTTATTTTGAAATTTTTTTCCTGTAAATTTTGCATGCTCTATATTTTTGACTACTACAAAATCTCCTGTATCCATATGAGGAGTGTATGTTGCTTTATTTTTACCTCTAATTATTTTAGATACAATTGTTGCAAGTCTTCCTACAACAGCATTTTTTGCATCAATTTCAAACCACGATGAATTAAGCTCGCTTTTTTTAACAAATTTTGTCATTAAGCGAGGATTAATACTATTATTAAGTTTAAAGTCAATTTTATATTTACCTTGTAAAACAACTCTATTCTGTTAAAAAGATATTGCCGATTTGATCCTATTGCGGGCATAAACTGCTAAAAAGGAAATTCTCTTAAAATCGGTAGGCATTTGAACTATATTGTGCGCCTTGCATAAAGCAAAAGCACTAAAAAAGGAGTAATAATGAGTACTAAAAGAAATAATCCAGAAACTATAGCCATTCATGGTGGTGATTATAAAAGTGATCCAGCCACAAATGCTGTAGCTGTACCTATCTATAGAACAACGTCGTATCAATTTAATAATACTGAACATGCTGCTAATCTTTTTGCATTAAAAGAATTTGGAAACATCTACACGAGAATTATGAATCCGACTAATGATGTTTTAGAAAAAAGAGTTGCTGCTTTAGAAGGAGGATTATCTTGTGTAACAGTATCTTCAGGTCAAACAGCATCATCTTTTGCGATATTAAATGTGGCTCAAGCAGGTGACAACATTGTAAGCTCAACAGATCTATATGGTGGAACTGTATCTTTATTTACTCATACATTGAGTAAATTGGGAATTGAAATTAGATATGCGGATCCAAGTGACCCAAAAAATTTTGAAAAAATGGTAGATGATAAAACAAGAGCTTTTTATGGAGAAACTTTACCAAATCCTTATCTTAGAGTTTTTCCAATTAAAGAAGTCTCTGATATTGGTAGAAAATATAATATTCCATTAATCATGGATAACACTGCATCACCAGTTATTTGTAAACCTATCGAACATGGTGCAGCCATAGTAATTCATTCACTTACTAAATATATTGGTGGACATGGAACCGCAGTAGCAGGGAGCATTGTTGATGGTGGTAATTTTGATTGGACAGCTGATCCAAAAAGACAACCTTTATTTAATGAACCTGATGCTAGTTATGGTGGTGTAATATGGGGCAAAGCAGTGCCTGAGCTTACAGGAGCAAATGTTCCTTTTGCAGTGAGAGCTAGAGTATGTTTGCTAAGAGATCTTGGTTCCGCATTAGCACCTGATAATGCGTTTGCTATAATTCAGGGTTTAGAGACTGTAGCTTTACGTATGAAACAACATTGTGAGAATGCTGAGAAAGTTGTTAATTTTTTAAAAAAACATAAAGAGGTTACAAAAGTAATCTATTCTACTGAACATAATAAACCAATCGCTGATAGAGCAAAAAAATACCTAAAAGGTGGTTATGGGCCAATGGTTGGTATTGAATTAAAAGGTGGTATTCAGTCTGGAAAAACATTCATTGAGTCTTTAAAAATGTTTTATCATGTTGCAAATATTGGTGATGTAAGAAGTTTAGCAATACATCCTGCTAGCACAACTCATAGCCAATTAAATGAAAAAGAACTTGCAGCATCTGGAGTTACTCAGAGCTATGTAAGACTTTGTATTGGTATTGAGCATATAGATGATATCATTGAAGATTTAAACCAAGCTTTAAACAAATCTTCTAAAGGTAAATTAAGGGCAGTTAGTTAAATCTTGTATTAAGGAATAAAAAATAGATACAAGAACTTACCAAAAAGATTGAACTTATTTGGTGCATAGATGCTATATAGATTTGTGCACCATATAAAACTGTTATTATTCCCAAAATGATTTGTAATAAAATAAAGAAACCCAATAGATTTATAGACTTGTATAAATCGAAAATTTTGTGCTTATAAATTTTGTAAAACATAAATAAATAATAAAATCCGATTATATAAGCTAAGTTTCTATGAATAAATTGAACCAAAGATGGATCGCTAAAAGCAGATAGCTTAAATAAATTAACAAATTCATTATCATCAGGAAAATATGCTGTACCCATATTTGGCCAGGAATTATAGATTTTTCCAGCATCCATACCAGATACAAAAGCTCCTATAACAATTTGTGTAAAAACCAATGTTAAAAAAAAGAGTGGTATTAAAGGATTTATTTTATTTGTTGTATTATAACTCAAATTTATCTTGAGATAGTTCCAGAATATTAATGATAAAATAATAAAAGCAATCAATAAATGAATAGATAATCTAAAATGACTTACATCAACTCTATCTACAAGACCACTGCTGACCATATACCAACCAATGAAGCCTTGAAAACATATTAGAAAAAAAATTAAATACAAACTATACAGTTTTGAAATACTAATTTTAAAAGAAAAATAAATTAATGGTATTAAAAATCCGATACCAATTAATCTTCCTAAAAAACGATGTGCCCATTCCCACCAAAAAATAATTTTGAATTCTTGCATATTCATATTGTAATTTTGTAATTTGAATTCAGGTATTTGCTTATAAAGATTAAAATATGAAATCCAGTCCTCTTGATTCAAAGGTGGTAAAAATCCTGAGAAAAGTTGCCATTTAGTAATTGAAAGACCAGAGTCCGTTAATCTTGTTAAACCACCAACAACAATCATAATGGACACAATCCAAAACATTGAAATTAACCAGAGAGATAATTGATAATTAACCTTATGATTTACTGTGTACATATGAGCATAAATATAATAATTTTTTAATTATCCAAATATATAAATGTCGCCGCAAAAACGAAAAAAACTAAGCAAAATTAGATCAGAACTAGATAAAATAGATAATTCACTTATAAAAATTATAAAAAAAAGAACATTTCTCGTAAAAAAAGTTTTAGAACTTAAAGATAGAAAAAATCAAATAGTTGATCAAAAAAGAATTAAATCCATACTTAGTAATATAAGAAAAAAATCTTTAAAGAATAAAATTGATCCACGTATTACTAATAGAATATGGAAAAATATGATCTGGTCTTATATTGATTACGAAAGAAGAAATTTTAAAAAAAAATGATTATTTACTATGTGGTGGTAATTTTTTTTCAACGAAAATTTCATGTTTTCTAGTTGAAGGATTATATTTTCTAGCTTTTAATTTCACTTTGGCTTTTTCTCCACCAGCAGGTTTTTTTACGTAATAAAAAAAAGGACTATCAGGTTTTTCTTCAGGAACTAAACGAACTTTTATATGAGTTTTTTTTGCCATTTTATTTAAATTTTTTTAAACTTTTTACAATATTTGAAATCTTATTTAACTTATTTCTTAAATTATCTGCTCTTATAGAATTATCTGCTATTTCGTCAAGCTTTAAAGGTTCTTTATTATTTAGTATTTTCTTTACACCTTTGATGGTCATTCCTTGATCTTTTAATAAAAAATGAATTTTTTTTAATAATTCAACGTTTTTTTTATCATAATATCTTCTATTTCCAGTAAGTATTTTAGGTTTAATTTGTTTAAATTCTTTTTCCCAGAAACGAAGAGTATGAGTGGGTAAAGAGTCCCCTTTTTTTGATTTTAAATTTAATATTTTAACAACTTCGCTTATAGTTTTGTAGGAATTGTCTTCTTTATTCATCTATTTTATTTTTTGATTTTATTATTTTTTTCAAATTTGTAGATTTATGCGTAATGAGCGTTTCTGATATATAATTATTTTCCTCTATTTTAATCCCAGAAACAATGTCTCCGTGTGTAATGCCGGTAGCACAAAAAATTGAGTCACCTGTAATTATTTCATTTAACAAATACTTTTTACTTAAATCATCTATACCCATTTTTTTTGCCCTATTTACATCATTTTCATTATCGAAAATGAATCTACCTTGAAAAAAACAATCAAAAGCATCCAAAGCAGAAGCTGCAAGCACACCCTCGGGTCCACCACCAATACCCATAAAAATATCTATATTATATTTTTTATCAGAAACTAATAAAGCTCCTGATACATCTCCATCAGAAATAAGTTTTAAATTCACCTTTAAATTCCTTAGTTCTTCAATAATCTTTTTATGCCTTGGTCGATCTAAAATACATGCAGAAAGTTCATTAGGTTGTTTATTCTTATAATCTGCAAGATTAGAAATATTTTTTTTAACTGAATAATCTAAATCAATAATACCCTCAAAGGGTACATTAGCAGAAATTTTGTTCATATAAGTCTCTGGTGCACTAAATAAATTTGACTTTTCTGCAACTGCAATAACAGATAATGCTCCCGGCTGATTATTTGCTGCAAAATTAGTTCCCTCTAAAGGATCCACAGCAATATCTAACTCAGGACCATGCATGGTACCTAAAGTTTCTCCAATATAAAGCATAGGAGCTTCATCTAGCTCTCCTTCTCCTATAACCACCTTTCCCCTCATTTCTATTTCATTAAGTTTATTTCTCATTGCATCTACAGCCGATTTATCAGCTGCTATTTTATCTTTTTTTCCAACAAAATGGTAAGATGATAAGGCTGCTTTGATTGAAACATTTAAAAATAAGTCTTCAAATTTTTTGTCTAATGACATTATTTTGCAGTTTCAATAGATATGTTATTTTCTAATTTTGATTCAAATTCTCTCAATCTTTTCCAAACTGAAATTAGCTCAACAATAATTGGCCAGCTTCTAACTAAATATTGCAATGATGTTTCAACTCGACCAAAAGCTCTTATAATTTGTTGAACAAAACCAAGTGTTATTGCACCAGTTACAATCGTTGGTGCTAATGCTAAATATGGGACAATTACCATACCTTGTAAGTAACTCCATTTAACTGCGTTAAAGTAAAGGTAATGAAAATACATCTTATAATGAATTTTTCTAACACCCCCATAAAGATCTGTAATTTTTGCAGGTTGTGCACTTTCTTTAAAATCCTCTCCTAAAACTAATTCTTTCCTATATGCTGCCTCTTCTTTTTGAATATCATATTCAATGCCAGGAAGTTTAATTCCTACACTGGCCAATAATATTGTTCCACCCAGTGCTGATATAATCGCGACCCAAACTAAAGCATGTTCAACTTCACCAATCCATGGTAAAACTGTAATACTTTTTGATAAGCCCCATAAAATTGGAGTAAAAGCAATCAATGTCATTACACTTCTAAGTAATTCAGCCCCTAGCCCTTCCATTATTCTAGCAAATTTAAGAGTGTCCTCTTGAACTCTTTGAGATGCTCCTTCTATTGAAGAGGCATCATTCCATTTGTCATGATAAAAATCTGCCATTGCAGTTCTCCATCTAAATGTCCAGTGGCTGGTAAAATAATCACTAAAAATAACTACTAAAATGTATACCGCTGCAATTTTAGCAAATGTAAAAAGATACGCGATAAATTCTTTTTCAGATACAGAGTTAGGATTAGTGAGGGCTTTTTGTAAAGTATCGTAAAATTCACCAAACCATTCATTAATTCTCACATCAAGTTGAACCTGATACCAAGTAGCCATTAAAATCAGTAACGTTCCACCTATACTCCATAAATACCATCTTCTATCTGTAAAAAATTTAAACATTATTTATCTATTTTAAAAAATTATCTGCGTAGGATTTTTTTACTATTTTTCTTTTTTTAGGCTCAATTAGTTCATAATCAATTTTTTTCTTCTTTGCATAATTTATTGCTAATTCTTTGGTTGAAAATTCTAATTTCAACTCAGTATACGTATCATTAGAACTTTCCCATCCCATTAAAGGATTTTTTGTTGGATCATTAGTTTCAAATTCAAGTATCCATTTATCAAGTTTTCCTAAACCAGATTGCATTGCACTTTTATTAGGTATGTAAATTTTTGCTTTTTTCATATCAATGGTCGGAGTGGCAGGATTCGAACCTGCGACCCTCTGGTCCCAAACCAGATGCGCTACCAGGCTGCGCTACACTCCGGATGTTGTACTAATACAGAAGTTCCTAATTTTTTCAATGAGTAAAGATAGTAAAATAAAGGTAATTTTTTAAGAATCTGATATAAAATCGGCATGATTATCGAGTGCATTTGTGGAGAAAAAAAATTTGAGGTTAGCCCTGAATTGATCCCAGCATCTGGTAGAACTATCAAATGTGGATCATGTGATAAAATTTGGTTTTATAAACCAGAGAATTCAGAAAATGAAAATCAAAAAGATTTAATTATTGAAAACGAATTACCAATTAACTCACCTAAATCGTTTAAAAAAAAACAATCGCCCGATCCTGTAATAAATCAAAGTTATTCTGAAATAGATGATAAAAAAAATTATGAGATAACAAAATATAAACCAAAAAAAAGCCTGTCTTTTTTAAAATTTCTTTCCTATTTAATAGTATTATTGATCTCTTTTATTGCAATATTAATACTAATAGATACTTTTAACACATTTTTATATCAATTCTTCCCAGGTCTTGAACTTATTATGTTTAACCTTTTTGAAACATTGAAAGATATAGAATTATTTATTAAAGACTTAATTTAATCATGATTAACAACTTATCTAAACCTTTTAAATGGTTTTTTAAACTTGAATCAGCTAGCGGTTTAGTTTTGCTATTTGCGGCTATAATTGCATTAATAATCAGTAACTCTAATTTATCTGATTTATATTTTTCAACTTTAAACAATTATTTATTTATAGGTATTAACAACTTTGGGTTAAAATTATCTGTTTTACATTGGATTAATGACGCCTTAATGGCAATATTTTTTTTCTTTGTCACTTTAGAAATAAAAAGAGAATTTTTACAAGGAGAGCTTTCAAATATAAAACAAGCTTTACTTCCAATAATTGCTGCTGTTGGTGGGATGTTAGTCCCTGCATTGTTTTATGTATTTATAAACTTTGGTGATAGCGAAACTATGAATGGATGGGCTATTCCCTCAGCCACTGATATTGCTTTCTCACTTGGTGTATTATCTCTATTGGGAAAGAGAGTACCATTATCTCTGAAAGTTTTTTTAACCGCTTTAGCAATTATTGATGACTTAGGAGCGATTGTTATCATTGCTTTATTTTATTCAGGTGACTTAAGTATTAAATACTTAACGCTTATGCTGTTAGCTTTTATTGTCCTGTTAGTAATAAATAAATTTAATATAAAAAAATTTTTACCTTACTTGGTTGTAGGTATATTTCTGTGGGACTTTACACATAATTCAGGTATTCACGCTACTATTGCTGGAGTTTTATTAGCCATGACCATACCTCACCGAAAGAAAGAAAAAGATTTTTCTTTATTAATCAAAGTTGAACATGCAATAAGTCCCTACGTAGCTTTTGGTATTATGCCTTTATTTGCTTTTGCCAATGCTGGAGTATCTCTAGAGGGCTTATCTTTTAGTTCTTTGTTAGACAAAGTGCCACTTGGAATTTTATTAGGATTATTTGTAGGTAAACAATTAGGTGTGTTTGTATTTTCATATGTATCAATAAAAACAAAAATTGCTCAAATGCCGAACAATTCAAATTGGTATAACTTTTATGGCGTGGGTGTTCTAACGGGTATTGGTTTCACAATGAGTCTTTTTGTTGGAAATTTAGCTTTTGTTGAGAATATGCAGTATATGGATGGTGTAAAAATAGGAGTACTGACTGGGTCACTTTTATCCACTTTATTTGGTTACTTCTTAATACTACTTACACCTAATAAATGACAAAAAAATTTATATTAGGTTTTACTATAATTATGTTTTTTTTTAAAAGTTCAGCTATCGCAAATTATGAAAAAACTTTTTTTGATCTAAATATTGAGAGCATATCGGGCGATATAATAAATTTTAGTGATTTTAAAAATAATGCAATATTAATCGTAAATACGGCAAGTTATTGTGGATTTACAAATCAATATGAAGAACTTCAAATTCTTTGGGATAAATATAAAAGTAAGGGTTTAATTGTTCTTGCTGTACCGTCAAATTCATTTAATCAAGAGAAAAATAAAAACTCAGAAGTTAAAGAATTTTGTGAAGTAAATTTTAATATCACCTTTCCACTTTCAGCTATTACTGAGGTAAAAGGAAATAATGCGCATGAGTTATTTAAATGGGCTAAAACTAATCATGGTAACTCAGCAGTACCAAAGTGGAATTTTCATAAGATTTTAATAAACAAAGAGGGAAAAATTGAGGATACATTTTCCTCTTTCACTAAACCATTATCAAATAAAATAATTAATAAAATAGAGAGTATTTTATAAATTTAGAGTAAGCCCATCAAAAGCAGGTATTGTGTTTTTTGGTAAAATTTTCATGAGAACTTTGTAATCTAATACTGGAGATAAATTGGTTAAAATAGCTTTTTTAGGTTTGAACTTTCTAATTATAGAAAGAGAGGTCTCTAAATTAAAATGTGATGGATGGTAATTATACCAAAGACAATCTATGACTAAAAACTTCAAATTTTTGAAATATCTGAAATCTTTAGTGTAAATTTTACTTACATCGCTTATATAAGCCAGTTTCTTATCAATTATAAAGCAATTAGATTTAACTTTTCCGTGTTCAACTTTAATTGATTTAACAGAAATTTTTTTTTTATTATTAGATGTAAAAAAAATTTTAGGTAATTTATGCAATTTTAATGTGGCGGGATATTCTCTTGAGAAACTCTTGAATACATATGAAAAAGTTTTTTTCAAATATTTAGATGTAAACGGATCTGCATAAACATTAATTTGTTTTTTGGTATTCATATAAAAAGCTCTTAAATCATTAATTCCATGAGTTTGATCTCCATGCATATGTGAAAAAAGCACTTTATCTATTTTTTTAATTTTATGTCTTAATAATTGTTGACGTAAGTCAGGTGAAGTATCAATCAATATGTTTTGATTAGAAGTTTTTAATAGTGCAGAACATCGTGTTCTATAATTCTTCTTGATTTTAGGATCACAATTACCAAAAAAGCCATCTGGTCTTGGTACACCCATTGAACTACCACAACCAAGAATTATAAACTTCATATAATTTTAATTAAAAAAAAGATTATTAAAATTATTAGTGGTAATTTTGATAAGTTCAGATTTTTCAATGCCCTTTATTTCTGCAAGTTTGGCTGCAGTAAAATCTATAAATGATGGTTCATTTTTTTTTCCTCGATTTGGCACTGGAGCTAAAAAAGGACTATCTGTTTCAATAAGAATTCTATCTAGTGGAAGAGACTTAAATGTATTTTGAAGATCAACAGAATTTTTAAAAGTGATAATACCACTTGCAGAAAAATAAGAATTAAATTTTAAAAGCTTTTCTGCAAATTTCTTGGATCCTGTGAAGCAATGCATCAAAATTTTTAACTTTTCATCTTTATATTCATTTAATACTTCGTAAGTTTTTTCTTCAGCATTTCTTGAATGAATAATTAATGGGATGTTTGCTTTCAAGGCAGCTTTAATGTGTATTCTGAAACTTTCTATCTGTTTATCTCTATCTGAATTGTCATAATAAAAATCGAGACCAGTTTCCCCTACACCAATAATTTTTTTATTTTCTTCTAAATTTTTTGTAAAAAATTCTGAGTTGACGTTATTTTTGTCTGCTTCATGCGGGTGAATTCCAATTGTACCAAATATAATTTCATCTTTATTTACAATGTCTTTAACTCTAGAAAAGCTTTCTATAGATGTGGAGATTGTTAATAATTTTTTAACACCAATTTCTTTTGATCGCTGTATAACATTTTTAAGATCACTAAATAATGGCTCATGATCTAGATGACAATGTGAATCAATCATTTTCTTTTTCTATTTTGTTAAATAATATATCAATTTTATTAATAGCACTTCCTTTTTTTAAAAATTCATTATTTCCAATTGTCTCAAAAATTACATCTTTTTCTTCAAGATTGAAAATTTTAAGTGCTTTAAGAGATGATTGGGGAATAATTGGATACAATAAAAAAGTTACTTTTCGAACAATTTCAAGAGTTGTATAAACTATTGTGTTTAACCTAATTTTATCATCTTTTTTTTTCCAAGGCTCCTGATCATTAAAATATTTATTGGCTTCAAATAATCGATTTACAATATAATCAATATAATAGTTAATATTTTGATTATCTATTTCCGATCTTAACTTGTCTAAATTCTGACTAAATTTATCTAAAATTTTTATATCATCATTTTCAAATTTAATTTTTTCTGGCACTTTACTATCACAATTTTTTATAACAAATGCAGATACACGTTGACATAAATTACCAAAATTATTAGCTAGATCGCTGTTAATACAATCCTCTAATCTTTCTTGAGAAATATTACCATCATTTCCAAATGAAACTTCTTTTATTAAATAATATCTTAAAGGATCCAATCCATATTGTTTTATAATTTCTAATGGATCCAATATATTTCCTTTTGATTTAGACATTTTTTCATCATTAGATAATATCCACCCATGTCCGTAAACTTTTTTTGGAGGAGTAATTTTTGCGGCCAATAGGAACGCAGGCCAATATATAGCATGAAATCTTAATATATCTTTTCCAATCAAGTGAACAGATGCTGGCCAAAATTTTTTATATAATTCATCATCTTTATTGGGATAATTTAAAGCACTAATATAATTAGTGAGAGCATCTAACCACACATAAATTACGTGTTCATTATCATTTGGAACTTTTATACCCCAAGAAAAACTTTTTCTACTCACTGACAAATCTTTTAATCCACTTTTAACAAAACTTATGACTTCATTTTTTCTAGACGCTGGAGAAATAAAATCAGGATTTTTTTCATAAAATTCTAATAATGGCTTTTCCCACTTAGATAATCTAAAAAAATAAGATTCTTCATCAACCCATTCAACAGGAGACTTAGATGATATGGCCACTTTTTTATTATCAAGATCTTCAATTTCATTCTCATTGTAAAATGCTTCATCCGATACTGAATACCAACCAGAATATTTTGATAAATAAATGTCATCATTTTTTTTTAATTCTTCCCACAAATATTGAACAGATTTTTTGTGTCTAGACTCAGTAGTTCTTATAAAATCATTATTTGTTAAATTAAGAGTTTTTGATAAATTCTTAAATGTTTTGCTAATTTCATCACAGAACGCTAGAGGTTGAACTCCTTTTTTTTCAGCAGCTCTTTGAATTTTTAAACCGTGCTCATCAGTTCCAGTCAGAAAATAAACTTTATATCCATCTATTCTTTTAAACCTGGCAAAAAAATCAGCAATAATACTCGAATAAGCATGTCCCATATGTGGTTTGGCTGAGGGATAATAAATTGGTGTTGTAATGTAATAATTTTTATCCATTTAAAAACTTTGAATTTATTTCTAAAAATAAAGATTCATCATCTAAATTGAATTTCTTAAAATCATTTATTCTTTTCAAAAAATAATTGTAAATATCTGAATTTGAAACTGAAATATCTTTTATCAGAAATAATTCAAGTATATTGTAAACAAATGTTTTAGATTGCTTATCGTCCTTATAAATATTTTCACTTATCAATTTTAATAAAAAATCTTTTAAATTTATTTCTTTTAAATCAATTTTTTTTTCTTCAGAAAATTTTAAAAGATTATAAATTTCTCCAGGAGTAGAATAATAATTTAATAAATCTTTATTTATGAGATTATCGATATCATTATCAAAAAGAAGTGAACTAATTTCATTAACCTTATCATTTTCTAAGAATATATTGAAATTAATACAACGAGATAGAAGTGTTGGAATTATTCTCTTATTACTATTTATTAAAATAAAAAATATATTCTCATTAGGTTCCTCTAATGTTTTTAACAGCGCATTTACTGAATTTAAATTCAAATATTCAATATTATCAATTAAAACAAATCTTGGCTTATTATTGAATGAAGACTTATTGAGTTGAATTATTAATTCTCTAATTTGTTCTATATCTATGTTTTTTTTATCAAGATTAATGTCTATTAAATTGAAATTTGGACAAGAACCATTTTGAATTAACTTAAATGAGCGATTATCTAAATCTATTTTAAATTCATCTAAATCATAAGGCATTTCTTCATCTTTTGATAAAACAAAATTAATTAAATGATAAGCGAGAGTACACTTGCCAATACCTTTTTGACCGGTTAATAAAATCTTTGATGGTAATCTTTTTTGATCAAATAATTTGGCAAAAAATAAAAGGTTATCCTGTAATCCATAAAGATTTGTTTGACTGTTAGGATATAAATTCATTTTAATAATTTTTCAATTTTATCAATTATGATTTTTTTATTTAATTCTATTGGAAAGTTTGAATTAATTATTTTATATCTTTTTTTATTTTTTGATATTCTTAAAAAACCATTTTGTACTTTTTTATAAAATTTTTCTTTAAATGTATCGTAACGATTAAGTTTTTTTCGTTGTTTCAATCTTTTTTGCATATTGTTTATGTTAACAATACTTAAAAATGTAAAATCTACTTTAAATGATTTTAAAATATGATTATTAATCTTTTTAATAATATCTAAATTTACACCCATTCCAAAATGTTGATAGGCAATGGTAGAGTCGGTAAACCTATCAAGTAAAATTATCTTTTTTCTAAAATTTTTTTTCAAATTGTCCATATTTTCGCTTCTGGCTGCTAAATAAAGTAATAAATCGGTTTTTTTTTTAAAATTAGATTTCTTATCTAAAATTAATTTTCTTATTTTTTCTGAGTTCTTATTTCCTCCAGGCTCTCTTAACTTTATATGAGGTATTTTTTTTCTTTTTAAATATTTAGAAACATTATCAATATGAAAAGTTTTTCCACTACCTTCAATACCCTCAAAGGCTATAACAATTTTTTTAGACATCACCCCAAATCAAATAATTTAAGGATTTCATTAACCTTGAAAAAATATTCACTTTGTTCACTTGCTCTTTTGCCAAAAGATCATATTCATCAATTAATTCATCATCATAAATAATCCTTAATTTTGCTAAAACTTGATCTTTACTAATTGGAGCTTCCACAGGTCCTTCATATAACATTTTAACTTTTAACAATTTTTTCTTACCTTTTTTAATAATTTTATAGATATCTTCTTTAGTATAAACTTTAACAAAATCCTTTTTTCCTAACCAAACATCAACGCTATCAAAATCTTCTCCCGATTTATTTATTTCTACTAAATCAAAATTCGTTAAACCATATGTCAATAGTTTTGAGCTTTCTCTAGATCTAGAATTTTTAGTTTCGAAACCACTAGCTACTGCAATTAGTCTTCTACCTTTTCTTTCTAATGATGATGCTAAAGAATATTTTTCCACTGCTAGATATCCAGTTTTAATTCCATCTGCACCTATATTTTTATATAGAAGTGGATTTCTATTTCCTTGAGTAATTGGATCACCACCAGTTCTATCCCATGTAAATTCTTTTTCACTGAACCATTCGTAATATTCTGGATAGGTTTTTATTAAATAATGAGACATTATCATTATATCTTTTACTGTTGAATAATTGTCAGGATCATTAATTCCAGATGAGTTAGCAAAATTTGTATTGCTCATACCTATTTCTTGTGCTTTGGAAGTCATCATAATAGCAAATTCCTCTTCTGTGCCTGCTATCCCTTCAGCTAATGCAACACAAGCATCGTTTCCTGAGGCAACAATAATACCTCTAAGTAAATTTTCTACACTCACCTCATCATTAACCATAACAAACATTGAAGAATATCCAGAAGTTGATAGCCGCCAAGCTTTCTCTGAAATAATAAATTTTTCATCTAAAGTTAAATCGCCTGCTTTAATTAAATCAAAAGCAATAATGGAGGTCATTATTTTTGTCATTGAAGCAGGATAAATTGATCTGTCTGGTTCTTTTTCGTATAAAATTTCACCCGACAAAAAATCTTGTAAAATAGCTGTTCTTGCTTTTATCTCAATATTGGAATGTGCACTATTGAAAATAAAAAAAGTTATAAGAATTGTAATTAGAAAATTTTTAAACATTTTTTAGCACTTCTAAGTTTTCGAAATTAAGAGATTTTAACTTCTCAAATGACTCTTTCAAACTTTTTATATCATTAAAAGGACCTATTAATACTCTAAATTTAGTTTGAGATAATTTTTTTATCCTGGAGTTTTTTATAGAAGTTTCATCTTTGATTTTAGAAATCATCATTTTGGCAGTAGATTTATAGTAAAAATCAGCAATCTTTATTGAGTAAGAAAATTTTTCTTTAGTTGTTTTTTTTTCTTTTTTCTTTGTTTTGCTCAAATCATTAATTTGAATACCATCAATTGGTGCCTTTTCTGCAACATTTTTTTCCTCATCGAAAGTTTTACTTTTTTTTGCAATAAAAGTAGAATTTCTAGATATTAACACTATTTCTAATAAGGGTTCATTGAAGTCAAGATCTAAATCTTCAGCAATTCTTCTAGATATAACAGAATTGTAAAAATCTGAAAATTTTTGGTTATTAGATTTTACTTCTGCAATTAAAGACTTTCCATTTTTTGGATTTGTAATCTTAACAGCAGATTTTCTTTTAAGTGATTTATGATGAATCATTAATGATCTATCATCTAATTTTTTGATTTTTTTTACATTTTCGTCAAAAATTAAAGCAAAGCCGCTATTACTATATTTTTTCTCAATTTTTGTTTCAATCTTATCTGGATTAATTGCTACCTGTTCACAACCTATTAAAAATATTGATAACAAAAATATTAATAAAATTTTATAATTCATTTTTAAATTTATCTTTTAAGGTACAAACAGCTAAAGCAAATCTTAGAGATCTATTCCATTGGAGAATTATTTCGTAGTTATCAAATACAATATATGCAGGATTTAAAGCATCTGCACCAGGAATAATATCTTTGTCTGGGGTGATTATTGCAACATTATAATTTGATTTTAGAAAGCTTATATCATCATAATTATCAATATATTTCTTAAAAAATCCTAATTTTTTTTTATTTTGGAGTTTTTTTGCAGAAACATTCAAATATTTTTTTGGAATATTTTCTTTAAGATCTATTCTATAAAAACAAGGTGAGTCTTTTTTCCAACCAATTTTTTTAAGATAATTAGCTGCTGAAGCATAAGCATCATGAGAATTTTTTAAATCAATATAATTATCAGTATTAAAATCAATTGCGTGATTTTTTATGGTTGAGGGCATGAATTGAAAAAAACCAAATGCACCTGCCCATGAACCATACAATGATTTATAATCTATCTGATTTTCATCAATTAATTTCAATAAAATTAAAAGCTCTTTAGTAAAAAATTCAGATCTTCTTTTATCATAACTTAAAGTTGCTAGTGAAGAAAGGATATCCATTTTTTCCAACATAAGTTCCATAATTTGTTTCAATGCCCATCAATGACAATAGAAGTTCCTTCTCAATTTTAAACTTATTTTCAATAATATTAATCAAATCTTTATTATTTGAATAGAAGTCGATACCTTTATTTAATTTTTTTGTAGAAGATCTCTTTGATATATAAGTTTTGGTGTCTTCATAAAATTCAGGCTGGTATCTGTCATATTTTATAACATTTGCTAAGAACTTGGTATCTGTCATTACCAAATCAAAAGTTTTCTCAGAAATATTATTTGCTAAAGCTCTTTGTTTGAAATCTTTTTTCCACTTTTCAAAATCTGTATTCTCATTTGCAAATAAGTTGGAATTTAAAAAAAATAGAATTAAAAAAAAAATTTTAATTTTTTTCATATAAGTCATTTAAATATATAATTACAGCAATCCAAATAATAATAAAACTTAGAAATTTAACTAATGAAAAATCCTCTCCATAATAAAAATAACCTAAAATGAACTGTAATGTTGGCGTTATATAAAATATCATTCCGGTAGGTCCTAATCCAATTAACTCAACCCCTCTTACATATAGAAACAAAGGAATCATAGTCATCGGTCCAGCTAAAAGTAAATATAGACTTAATCCTGGATTACTTAAGTTAAAGTCGTTTAGACCATTTTTTGCAATTATATAAAATGCAACTAAAGCAAAAGGGAAAATATATAAACTTTCAATTAGTAACCCAATATCGGTATCAATTTCGATTTTTTTTCGAACTAAATTATAAAAGGCCCAACTAAAAGCTACAATGAGACCGACCCATGGTAATGATTTAAGATTAAAAAAAATTAAAATTAATATTGAGACAAAAACTAGAATAATTGAAAAAAATCTTTTTTTGTTTAGTTCCTCTTTAAAAAAAATATACCCCAAAAGAACACTAATTATTGGCATTATAAAATAACCAAAACTAGCATCAATAATCCTTTCTGATGCAACAGCATATATCCATATAGACCAATTAACAAAAATTAAAAAACCAGACAAAAATAATGCAATTAATTTTTTTTTATCTTTTACTTCTTTTAAAAAAATTTTCCATTTAGAAAAAAATGTTGTGGTTAAAATCAACATTATTGCTGTCCACAGACATCTGTGAACAACTAATTCAGTATGACCAATAAAAGAAACTGACTCAAAATATATAACTCCAATAAATCCCCACCAAAAAGAACCTAAAGAAGTTAATATTAAACCTTTGTTAAAATCATTTTTCATACTAATTAAATGAATAAAATATCATGAGTAATTAGACTATTTTATTGTTGAATTAAATATTTTTAATTATAAAAGTTTCTACACGGAGAGATGGCTGAGTGGTTGAAAGCACCGGTCTTGAAAACCGGCAAAGGGGCAACTCTTTCCTGGGTTCGAATCCCAGTCTCTCCGCCATATAATTGTTAATATCTAAAATTTTTAAATAAATTATTAATTTTATTATCTTCAAATTCAATGTTGGTTTTTAAACCATTATAAAAATTGTAAAGATTATTATCATCTATTTCTAAGAATTTTATTAATTCATTTAAATCTTCAACATTTAATTGATCTATATATTTATTAGTGAATGCTCCTAAAAGTTTATCCATTTCTTTCGTACCGCGATAATTTGATCTGTATATAATTTTTTTTTTTATTTGTTCTATATCAGTGGTCATATTAGGAATATAATATTAGTTTATGGATATTAAAAGAAATTATGAATATTTATTATCTGACCTTAAATCTATAAAAGGTGTTGGTTTAAAAACATCAAATTTATTAAAAAGAAAAAAAATTAATACTAT
Organism: uncultured Pelagibacteraceae bacterium; assembly: GCA_902597675.1. Taxonomy (GTDB): domain Bacteria; phylum Pseudomonadota; class Alphaproteobacteria; order Pelagibacterales; family Pelagibacteraceae; genus Pelagibacter. The sequence continues at coordinate 25,154 of CACJYR010000009.1, forward strand.
TTTTGATCTGTTATGGAAATTACCAAAATCTTATACAGATCGAAGTTTATCTTCGAAAATAAAAGATTTAAAAATAGATGAGATACAAACTATAACTATAATTCCTCAAAAATATTCATTTCCAAGAGTAAGAAACTTACCAAATCGAGTTTTATGCAAAGATGAAACTGGTGAAATAGATTGTGTTTTTTTTAATAGTTACGAAGGATATATTAGAAAAATATTACCTATTGGAAAAGAAGTAACAATTAGTGGTAGAATTAAATACTTTCGAAATAAATATCAATTAACAAATCCTAAATATATTTCAGAAGACTCATCTATAATAAAACAAAAGCATAATACCTATTCATTAACTGAGGGAATTAGTGAAAAGGTTTATAATAAAATAATATTTCAAATTATTAAAAATTTACCTCAGATTGATGAGTGGCATTCAAAAGATATATTAAAAAATTTTGGTAATATTGGTTGGAATAACTCAATCAAAAAATTACACGATCCAGAAAACATCGGTAAATTCAAGGAAAATTTCTATCAAAGACTTGCTTTTGATGAAATTTTTTCAACTTTTTTAGTTAATTCAGAAATTAGAAAAAAGATCAAAAAAATAAAAAAAACAAAGAAAACATTCGATATTAAAAAACAAGGTGAAATAATATCAAAATTAGATTTTTCCTTAACCAATGATCAAACTAAAACATTAAATGAGATTAATAAAGATTTGTGCTCAGATAACAAGATGTTCAGATTACTTCAGGGTGATGTTGGTAGTGGTAAAACAATTGTAGCGTTATTATCTGCATTCAATACCATCAGTTCTGATTTTCAAGTAGCAGTAATGGCTCCTACAGAAATATTAGCAAGACAGCATTTTTTATTAGCAAAAAAAATATATCCAAAAAATATTAAAATAGAATTACTTTCTGGAAAATCATCATACAAAGATAAGAAAAAAATTTTAAATAAACTTATAAAAAAGGAAATTGATATTATTTTTGGAACACATGCCTTATTTCAAAAAAAAGTAGAATTCAAAAAACTAGGTTTAATAATAATTGATGAGCAACACAAATTTGGAGTTAGTCAGAGAAAAAAATTATCTGATAAAGCTGGGAAAGATTGTGATGTTCTTTTAATGACAGCAACACCAATTCCACGTACTTTAACAATGACTATTTATGGAGATATGGATCTTTCAATTATACGAGAAAAACCGAATAACCGAAAACCTGTAAAAACTTATAGTAAAATTGAAAGTAAGATTGAGGATGTAATTAAATTCATCAAGAAAGAAATACAACTTGGAAATCAAATTTTTTGGGTATGCCCTCTTATAGAAGAGTCAAAAAAAATTGATCATTCTTCAGCGATTAAAAAGTCTGAATATCTAAAAAAAATTTTTCCAAATGACGTTTATTTACTCCATGGAAAAACAACTATTGAGGAAAAAGAGGAAATCTTAAACAAATTTTTAAGAAATGAATTTAAAATATTAGTTTCTACTACTATCATTGAGGTTGGTATAGATTTTCCTAATGCAAATGTAATTATTATAGAAAATGCAAACAAGTTTGGTTTGTCTCAATTACATCAACTTAGAGGTAGAGTTGGAAGAGGCAACAAAGAGTCTTCATGTGTATTAATGTTTAAGTCAAATTTAAGTGAAAATGCAAAAAAAAGAATTAATATATTAAAAGACTCTAATGATGGATTTAAAATATCTGAAGAGGATATGAAATTAAGAGGTTTTGGAGATATTCTTGGTTTTAAACAAAGTGGAATAAAAAACTTTAAATTGGCAGATCCAATACATAATCATAATCTTTTTATTTTAGCTGAAAAAGAAATTAAAAGAATTGAAAATGAAAAAGAGGATATAGGGAGATTTAAACCTTTAATTAAATTATATGATCGTGCAGATATAATTAACGATATAGCTTAATTCTTACCCGTGGATGTTCCTGCAGAAACAATAAATTTGGATGCCTCTTCAAATGTCATATTCAGATATATAACTTCATCTATAGGAAACATTAGTAAAAAACCACTTGTAGGATTTGGTGTAGTTGGAACAAATACGTTTATTAATTTTTTATTTGTTTTTTCAGCCATTTCACCTTTATTTTCTTTTGTTGCAAATCCAACAGCCCAAACACCTTTTCTTGGGTATTCTACTAAAACAACACTTTTTTTATCATTGTCATCTTTATTAGAAAATGTCTCGGTCATTTGTACTATAGCCGAATAAATAGTCCTTAAAACTGGAATTCTTTTAAATAAATCATCAATAAGTTTGAGAATTCGTTTACCTAAAAAGGATAATGATAATCCCCCAACAATTGTTATAAATGCTACAGAAATAATTATTTCTATTCCAGGTATTGCAAAAGGTAAGTAGTTATTAGGATTTATATTTTCTGGAATTATTTTAGAAGAAATTCCTATTAAAATTTTACTTAAATATAAAGTAAAACCAATAGGAATTAATACAACTACACCCGTTATAAAATAATTTCTAAGAATAAGAGTAAGTGATCGTTTTTTTTTATTCTTTTTCATAAAATTTATTTAAAACTAGAGTAAACTACAAAAGAAATCGCAATAATAAATAAAAATACTAATATTTTATTATTTAGATTCATTTTAAAATATATTATCAATGATAACTAAAAATGGATAGAAGAAAATTCTTAACTTATGTTGGTTGTACTTGTTGTAGTTTAGCTCTGAATTCATGTGCTACTGCACCAATCACTGATCGAAAACAATTAAAACTAATCCCTGAAGCTAAATTAAATGCTCAGGCAGCCCAAATTTTTGAAAAAATTAAAGAAAAAGAAAAATTAATAACAGGACCAAAACTTAATCAAATTAAAGAAATTGGCAAAAGAATGGAAAATTCTATAGGAGAATATTTTTATCAATCAAAAATTGATGATCCGACAGTTGGTTTTGATTGGGAATATATATTAATCGATAAAAAAAATATGAGAAATGCATTTTGCATGCCTGGAGGTAAAATAGCTGTTTTTTCAGGCATATTAGAAGTAACCAAAAATACTGATGGCTTAGCTGCTGTCATGGGTCATGAAATTGCACATGCTGTAGCAAAACACTCTGTAGAACGAGCGAGCAGAGGTGTTGTTTTAAACGTAGGGACAAATGTTATTGATATATTATCTGGTGGAAAATTATCTCGAGTCAATAGAACAACAGGTATGAATACTATTGGTATGGTCTCTCAACTAGGTATAATGAACCCTTTCAATAGAAAGCAAGAAACTGAAGCTGACTATTTGGGTATGATTTTTGCCTCTTTGTCTGGTTACGATATAAGAGAAACGCCTAAAATTTGGGAAAGAATGAAAAAATTTAGTAAAGGAAAAAAACAATCTGAATTTCTTAGCACACACCCCTCACCTGAAAATCGAATTAAAAAAATAAACGAGTGGAAAAATAGTATAATCTTGGATTACCCACCAATTAAAATATAAGTATTAATTGATGGTGAGCCGTGATGGACTCGAACCATCGACCCATTCCTTAAAAGGGAATTGCTCTACCAACTGAGCTAACGGCCCAAAATTACTTCGTATATACATATTTATTTTAATATTTCAAATAGGAATTGATGAGACATATAGTTTCTTTATCACAACTTATCTATGTATTTATCATGAAATTCATTAAAAGTGCCTTTTTGAATATTTTTTCTTATTTCGCTCATTAATTCTTGATAAAAGTTGATATTATTTAACGTTAAAAGCATCGACCCTAAAATTTCATTAGTATTGAATAAATGATTTAAATAATTTTTTGAATATTTGTTTAAACTTAAATTTTTACACTTTTCATCAAGAGGTGAATTGTCATTTTGATATTTATTATTTTTAATATTTATTCTTCCATTCCATGTAAAAGCCAGACCTGTTCTCCCTGATCTAGTCGGCATTACACAATCAAACATGTCTATTCCTCTTTTAACTGCACCTAAAATATCAGAAGGTGTGCCTACACCCATTAAATAATGTGGTTTATTTTCTGGAAGATTTTCCTTAATGTCATCCAATACTTTAAACATTTCCTCTTGTGCTTCACCAACTGCAAGACCACCAATAGCATATCCATCAAAATTTAGATTTAACAAACCTTTTAGAGACAAAAGTCTCAAATCTTTAAAAAGGCCTCCTTGAACTATGCCAAAAAGAGCTTTATGGGGATTTTTTCCAAAGGCTTTTTTGGATCTATCAGCCCAATATAATGATAGTTCCATTGATTTTTTAATCAGTTCATAGTCATCCGTTTTCTTTGGACATTCATCCATGATCATTACAATATCTGAGTTCAAGCCAAGTTGAATTTTTATACTTTCTTCAGGGCTCAAATAAAATTTTTTTCCATCAACATGAGAGTTAAAAATTGCACCTTTTTCTCGGTCTATTTTATTTAATTTTGAAAGAGACATTACTTGAAAACCACCTGAGTCAGTAAGTATTGGTAAATCACAATTCATAAAGGAATGTAATCCGCCAGCGTTTTGAATTCGTTCAACTCCTGGACGGATCATTAAATGATATGTATTAGCTAAAATTATATCTGAGCCAGTTTTTTTAATATCGTCAATCGTACAAGCTTTTACAGTTGCCTGAGTTCCAACTGGCATAAAAGCAGGAGTTCTAATAATTCCTCTATGCGTTTCTATAATTCCTTCTCTTGCATAGCCATCTTTGTTCAATAATTTAAAGGCAAATTCTTTTAATGCCATTAAATATTATAATGATTTTAAACTAATTATTTTATCTGGATCTGTGACGGCACCATTATTGTTTTCATCACCACGTTTAATTTTATCAACAAATTCCATTCCTTCGATCACTTTTCCAAAAACTGTATATTGGTTATCTAGAAAAGGAGCAGGTTTAAAACAAATGAAAAATTGGCTATTCGCACTATTTGGATCTTGTGATCTAGCCATAGATAAAGTTCCTCTATCATGAGGTAAATTATTAAATTCTTGTTTTAGGTCTGGTAAATCTGATCCTCCCATACCTGCCATTCTTAAATTAAAATCACTTGATGATGAATTTCCAAATTTTACATCACCAGTTTGTGCCATGAAACCATCGATAACTCTGTGAAAAACAACATTATCATATTTACCGCTATTGGCTAAATCTTTAATTCTTTTAACATGATTAGGTGCTACATCTTCAAATAATTCAATTTTTACATCTCCATCTTTAAGTTTCAAAATCATAATATTCTCCTCTGACATTACTTGGTTTATGGTTAAAAAAAAGAAAATAAATATATTTATTAAAATTTTATTCATATTTTCTTTTTAGTAATTTAATTGTACTTTTAGTAGTAAATTTTTTGATATCACCTTTTAAATTTACTATTTCTTTAACAAATCTTGATGAAATAATCTGATTTTCAACATCAGACATTAAAAAAAGAGTTTCAATATTTTTATTTAATTTTCTATTCATCCCTGCTAGTTGAAATTCATATTCAAAATCTGAAACTGCTCTTAATCCTCTTAAAATAATATTTGATTTATATTTTTTGCATAATTCAGTGGTTAAAGAGCTAAAAGAAATTACGACAACTTTTTTTTTGTTCAGTTTCAAATCATAAAATAAAGCTTTTTTTACAATTTCAATTCGTTCATCAGAGTCGAATAAATAATCCTTATTTTCAACGTTAGATACTGCAACAATAATCTTATCAAAAAGTTTTAAACCTTTTTTAATAACATCAATATGGCCAAACGTAATTGGATCAAATGTTCCAGGATAGATTGCAACTTTATTCATTAAACTAAGTTATCATCTATTTTATCAGCTGAAACAACTTTTTCTTCTCCAGTTAATTTAATAATTCTAACACCCTGAGTATTTCTACCCGCAGTTCTAATTTCTTTTACCGCTACACGTATTACTCTTCCTTTGTTAGTAGATATAAGTATTTCATCACCATCATATACAGGGAAAGAGGATGAGATATTACCATTTCTTGGTGAATTTATAATTCCGATAATTCCCTTCCCACCTCTATTAGTTACTCTATATTCGGTATGACTAGTTTTTTTACCAAAACCATTTTCTGTTATTGATAATATGAACTTTTCTTTAGCTTTTAATTCTGATTGCTCATCTTTTGATTTCTTCCCATTTTTTTTTGATTTATCATTATCTATAATTGAAAGAGAGACAATTTGATCGTTTGGAGACAAAACAATACCTTTAATCCCTTTAGAGGATCTACCCTTAAAAACTCTCAATTTTTTAGACTCAAAACGTATGCATTTTCCTAATTTGGTACTTAAAATTATATCTTGATCATCCTCGCAAATTTTAACTCCCACAATTTTATCATTATTGTCTAATTTCATCGCAATTTTTCCAGATGTATTGATTGAAGAAAAATCCTCTAAACTATTTTTTCTGATTTTCCCTTGAGCAGTAGCAAATACAATTTGATAATTTTTCATTTCAGATTCATTATCGGGAAAAGGCATAATAGAACTTATTGACTGATGGTTTTTTAGTGGAAGAATATTAAACAACGATTTTCCTTTAGAAACTGAAGATCCCTCAGGTATTTTCCAGGCTTTTATTCTATACACTAAACCTTCTGTAGAGAAAAACAAAACTGAGGTATGTGTATTGACTGATAGAGTTTGGACTACAGAGTCTTCGTTTCTAGTAGTCATGCCAGTTTTTCCTTTACCTCCTCTTTTTTGTGTCTTAACACTATTCAAAGATCCTCGTTTGATGTAACCCTGCAATGTAACTGTGATCAATACAGATTGTTTTTGAATGGTTTCTTCTATGTCGTAATTTAATACAGCATCAATTATTTTAGTTCTTCGGGGTGATGAATATTTATCTTTAATATTCTTTAACTCTTCGCTAATAACTTTTAACAATTCTTTTTTAGACGAAATTATTTTTTTATATTTCGTAATTAATTCAGCTAACTTCTTAATTTCTATTTCAATTTCATTTATTCCTAACGCTGTCAGTTTTTGTAATCTTAATTCTAAAATAGCATTAACTTGTAAAGTTGATAAGGAGTATAAAGTTTTTGATTTTGAACTTTCTACAAGTGAAATTAATTTTTTTGACTTATTAATTTTCCATTTAGTTTGTAAAAGAGATTTCTTTGCATCCTCTGGATTTTTTGATGATCTGATTATTTTGATAACTTTGTCTAAATTTTCAACTGATACCGATAAACCTATTAAGATATGTGCTCGCTCTTCTGCTTTTTGTAAATCAAATTTCGTTTTTTTGACTACAACGTCCTCTCTAAAGGATAAAAAATTTGATAAGAAATCTTTTAAGTTACAAGTTTCAGGTTTGCCATCAACTATTGCAAGTGTATTAAATCCAAATGAACTTTCAATTTGTGTATTCTTGTAAAGTTGTCTTTTTACTGTTTCAGGTTCTACTCCACTTCTTAAATCTATTGAAACTCTAATTCCTTCTCGATTAGACTCATCTCTTATATCTCTTATACCCTCAATTTTTTTTTCTCTAACAAGCTGAGCAATTCTTTCATTCAAAACAGATTTATTAACTTGATAAGGAATTGATGTGATAACCAATCTTTCTCTTCCATTTTTTAAACTTTCTATAGAAATTTCACCTCTAATTTTAAAAGAACCTCTGCCTTTATTATAACCTTGTTTGATCATATCTTTTCCAATGATCACTCCTCCTGTTGGAAAATCAGGTCCAGGTATGTGCTTCATAAGATCTTTAATCTTGATATCTTTATTTTCAATTAAAGCTAATGTTCCGTTAATTATTTCACCTAGATTATGTGGTGGTATGCTAGTTGCCATTCCAACTGCAATCCCACCTGCACCATTTACTAATAAATTAGGAAATTGAGCTGGTAAAACTGTTGGTTCTTTCTCCGTTTCGTCGTAATTGTTTTTAAATGAAATTGTATTCTTTTCGATATCATTAATTAAATATTGTGAAACTTTAGATAATCTAGTTTCTGTATATCTCATCGCAGCAGCGGGATCGCCATCAATAGATCCAAAATTTCCTTGTCCATCAACTAAAGGCAAGCTCATTGAAAAATCCTGAACCATTCTTACTAAAGCATCATAAACTGACTGATCTCCATGCGGGTGATACTTACCAATAACATCTCCAACAATTCTTGCAGATTTTCTAAATTGTTTTGACCAATCATATCCACCTTTGTACATCGCATACAAAATTCTTCTATGAACTGGTTTTAAACCATCTCGTATATCAGGAAGTGCTCTGCTGACTATAACACTCATTGCATATGATAGATAAGATGAGCTCATCTCATCATGCATTGAGATTAATTTTATATTCTTATCCTCAGGAATTTCAGTTTTTTGCATAAATATTAAAATGGAATTTCATCATCCATGTCATTTGAAATTTGTGACATGTCATCATTATTAGATTGAGTATTATCATTTGAAATACTTCCACCTGAATTACCTCCACCTAACATAGTTAAAGATGAGTTATATCCTTGAATAACAATTTCAGTCGAGTATTTGTCTTGACCAGACTGCTCATCTTTCCATTTTCGGGTCGTTAATTGTCCCTCAACATATATTTGGGCTCCCTTTTTTAAATATTGCTGAACAACATTTACCAATCCCTCATTAAATACAACTATACGGTGCCATTCTGTTTTTTCTTTTTTTTCACCAGTATTCTTATCTTTCCAAGACTGACTTGTTGCCAGACTTAATCGTGCAACACTTTTGCCATTTACCATTTGTTTGATCTCTGGATCTGCGCCCAAACGACCAATTAAAAGTACTTTATTTAAACTTCCAGCCATAATATTTTTATATTTGTTAAATTTGTTAATTAGAACTATACCACAATTTACTCTGAATATTAATTTTATTAAGTCAAAGCAACAAAAATTATGATGAAAAAGATAGTTATTAAGGGAGCTAAAGAACACAATTTAAAAAATGTTTCTTTAGAGATACCCAAAGATAAATTTGTTGTCATAACTGGTCTATCAGGATCAGGAAAGTCGTCTTTAGCTTTTGATACAGTCTATGCAGAAGGTCAAAGAAGGTATGTTGAGAGTTTATCTGCTTATGCAAGACAATTTTTGGATAAAATGAAAAAGCCTAATGTTGATTTAATTGAGGGGTTGAGCCCAGCAATATCGATAGAGCAAAAAAATACTTCTAAAAATCCAAGATCAACTGTTGCTACAGTTACTGAAATATATGATTACATGCGTGTTTTATATGCGAGAGCGGGTATACCCTATTCACCTTTTACAGGTAAACCAATCACATCACAAACAATTACACAAATTGTAGATAAAATTAAAGAGCTACCAAAAAAGTCAACTATATATATTTACGCTCCAGTAGTCAGAGGAAGAAAGGGAGAATATAAAAAGGAAATCCTTAATTATAAAAAAAGAGGGTTTCGAAAAATAAAAGTAGACGATGTAATTTATGATATTGATAAAGTTCCTGAATTAAATAAGAAAATTAAACATGACATATATATTCTAGTCGATAGGATAGTTTTGAATTCATCTTTAGGAAACAGATTAGCTGAAAGTATTGAGTCCTCAGTCAATTTAGCGAATGGATTAGTATTCGTTGAATATGAAGATGAAACCTTACCGAAAAAATATCGAAAAGTAGAAAAATTAATATTTTCAACTAAATTTGCATGTCCTGAAAGTGGCTTTACAATTGAAGAAATTGAGCCAAGACTTTTTTCATTTAATAGTCCTTTTGGTGCTTGTGAAGAATGTGAAGGAATAGGAATTAAACTAAATGTTGATCCAAATTTAGTAGTACCAAATCATAAAAAAAGTATTGCTGATGGTGCTATAGAACCCTGGGCTAAAACAACAACTCTATATTATGCACAAACATTATCGTCTTTAGCAAAACATTATAGCTTCTCATTAGATGAAAAATGGTCAAAACTTTCAAAAAAAATAAAGGATATCATTCTTTATGGATCTGATGATGAAGAAATAAAATTTTCATATGATGATGGTTATGAAAAATACTCACATAAAAAGACATTTGAAGGGGTAATAAATAATTTAGAGAGAAGATATTTAGAAACCGATAGTGATTGGAAAAGAGAAGAAATAGCTCAATATCAGTCAGATACTAAATGTGAAAGATGTAATGGTCATAGATTAAAAGATGAAGCATTATGTGTGAAAATTGACGGTCTACACATTAGTGAGGTTACTGAAAAATCAATTTTAGATGCTGCAAAATGGTTTGAAGATTTAAAATTCAATTTAGATAAAAGACAGGTCAAAATTGCTGAACATATCCTAAAAGAAATTAATGAAAGATTAAATTTTCTTTTAAATGTTGGTCTTGATTATCTTACATTATCAAGAGAGTCTGGTACTTTATCAGGCGGAGAAGCGCAAAGAATTCGTTTAGCATCTCAAATTGGATCTGGTTTAACTGGAGTTTTATATGTATTAGATGAACCATCTATTGGTTTGCATCAAAAAGATAATGTAAAACTGATCAATGCACTTAAAAGATTAAGAGATCTGGGAAATACAGTAATAGTAGTTGAGCATGATACTGAAACAATGGAAAATGCAGATCATATTATTGATCTTGGTCCTGAAGCGGGAAACAAAGGTGGTGAAGTAGTTGCGCAAGGAACTTTCGATGAAATAACAAAAAATAAAATTAGTATCACAGGAAAATATCTTTCAAACAAATTAAGAATTGATGTTCCCAAGAAAAGAAGATTAGCAAAAAATGGGAGGTTTCTCGAAATAACAGGTGCAACTGGTAATAATTTGAATAATGTTAATTTAAAAATACCTTTAGGTAGTTTAACTTGTGTCACCGGTGTATCAGGAAGTGGTAAGTCAACATTAATTTTACAGACATTATACAACGCATTAAACTTAACTTTGAATAATAATAAATCTAGAAAAATTCCAAAACCATTTAAAGGTTTTAAAGGCACAGAATTAATCGATAAGATAATTGATATTGATCAATCACCAATTGGTCGTACCCCAAGATCAAATCCAGCAACTTATACTGGAGCTTTCGGGCCAATTAGAGATTGGTTCACAGGATTACCTGAGTCAAAAACAAGAGGATATAAACCAGGAAGGTTCTCTTTTAATGTCAAAGGAGGTAGGTGTGAAGCTTGTGAGGGAGATGGAGTTATTACGTATGAAATGCATTTTCTCCCAGATGTTTATATACAATGCGATGAGTGTAAAGGAACCAGATATAACCGAGAAACATTAGAGATAAAATTCAAAGATAAAAGTATTGCGGATGTTTTAAACATGACAGTTGATGAAGGTTGCGAATATTTTGAAAATATTTCAAATATTAAGACTAAATTGCTAACTTTAAAAAAAGTTGGTCTAGGCTATATAAAAATTGGCCAACAAGCTACAACTCTATCAGGGGGTGAGGCACAAAGAATTAAATTAGCTAAAGAATTATCAAAAAGATCAACGGGAAGAACAATGTATATTTTAGATGAACCGACTACTGGTCTTCACCAACACGACATCAAAAAATTATTAGAAATTTTACATACATTTGTTTCATTAGGTAACACAGTGGTCGTTATAGAACACAACTTAGATGTCATAAAAACTGCAGATTACATCGTCGATATGGGTCCTGAGGGTGGTGTAAAAGGTGGAAAAATTATCGCTGAGGGAAAACCTGAGGAAATTTGTAAAATTAATGGAAGTTATACGGGTAAGTTTTTAAAAAATCTTTTACAATAAATACCATTGTCATCTCACTCTAAATCAGTATAAAATTATGTATGGGCAATTTACTTTCATCTTTATCAAAAACTATTCACGTTTCTTTAGCCATTGCAGTTCTGTTATTTTTAGGCTTATTTTATCAAAATGATGGTTTTAGTTTTGATGCACTTTTTTGGAGTTGGTTTGCGAGATTTGTGCATGTAGTAGTTGGTATAATGTGGATTGGCTTGTTATGGTATTTTAATTTTGTTCAAATCCCAAACATGGCAAAAATTCCAGATGAACAGAAACCAGCTATTGGTAAAGTAATTGCGCCAGCTGCATTATTTTATTTTAGATGGGGTGCAGCGTTTACAGTTCTATCAGGTTTAGCACTTGCAGGTCTTAATGGATATTTGCATGATGCAATGACTTTAAGTATAGGATCTGGGATTCCAAAACACACAGCCATTGGAATTGGTATGTGGTTGGGCTTAGTTATGGCATTTAACGTATGGTTTGTAATATGGCCTAATCAAAAAAGAGCTTTGGGTATGGTTGAGTGTGAACCTGATCTAAAAGCTAAGTCAGCAAGAACAGCTATGTTATTTTCGAGAACTAATACTTTGTTATCAATACCGATGCTGCTTACTATGGTAGCTGCTCAAAACCTTTATTAACTACTTTCATCTTCTCTTAAAACAGTTTTTTGTGAAACTCTTAGTCTAACTAGGACTGTATTGGCAATATAGATAGATGAATAAGTTCCAAAAATTACACCAAATATCATGGCCAAAGAAAAACCTTTTAGTATCTCACCACCAAAAAAAAATATTGATAGCAATGCTAATAAGGTCGTTATTGATGTAATTAAAGTTCTAGATAATGTTTCATTGATAGAGATATTAGTTAAATCGTAAATCTTAATGTCAGAATATTTTCTTAAATTTTCTCTTACTCTGTCAAAAATAACCACTGTATCATTCATGGAATAACCAACGATAGTTAATACAGCTGCAATAATAGATAAATTGATTTCAAGACCAAGCAATGAAAATAAACCTAGGGTTACCAACACGTCATGAAACAAAGCTAATATAGCTCCTAAACTAAATTGCCATTCAAATCTGATCCAAATGTAAATTAACATTAAAGTTAATGCCACTGCGATAGCTATTACTCCAGATTTAAGCAACTCAGCACTTACTTTAGGTCCTACGTTTTCAACTCTTCTAAAATCAAAAGTATTCCCAAATGATTTATCTAAATTTGATTTAATTTCCTCAATAATATTTTTGTTATTATTAATTTCAAATTTGATTAGAAAGTCTGTCTCATTGCCAAAATTTTTTACTGAAACGTCACCCAAATTCATAGAATTTAAATTATCTCTTAGAGATGACACATTAATTTTGCTGTCAGTTGATCTTAATTCAATTAATGTTCCACCCTTAAAATCTATTCCAAAGTTAAGACCTTTGAAAGTCAGTAAAAATAACGAAATAACGACTAAGGATATAGAAAGTATGTTAAATTGATTATAGTATTTGTTAAAAGCAATCATCTAAATTAAACCTTCTTTTTCTTTGTTTCTGTAAACATACAAAACAGTCAATAACCTTGCTATGAAATACACCGAAAATAATGTTGTAAATATTCCAATACCAAGTGTAAGTGAAAAACCTTTGATTGGACCTGAGCCCATAAAAAATAAGATAATAGCTGCTAATAATGTTGTTATATTTGCATCAAGTATAGCGGTTCTAGATTTTGTGTAACCACTATCAAAGGCTATTAAATTATTTTTTTCATTTTTTAGCTCTTCTTTAATTCTCTCAAAGATTAAAACATTTGCATCGACTGCCATACCAACTGTCAAAATTATTCCAGCGATCCCCGGAAGAGTTAAGGTCGCCTCGAATATAGTCAATATTCCAATGAGTAAGAAAAGGTTAAGTATTAATGTTATATTGGTAATTAAACCAAATACCTTATATTTAACAAATATAAATACTATTACTAATACAAAACCAATTGCTAATGCAATCATCCCTGCATTAATTGAGTCTTGTCCTAAATCGGGACCAACTGTTCGTTCCTCAATAATATTTAAAGGTGCAGGTAATGCACCAGATCTTAATAAAAGAGCTAAATCTGTTGCTGATTGAAAAGTAAATCCTCCACTGATTTGACCTGATCCACTTGCAATTGTATCTCTTATAACAGGTGCGCTTATAATTTTGCCATCCAATACTATTGCTAATTGCTTGCCAATACCAGTCGATGTGGCCTTACCAAATCTTTTAGCGCCAACTCTATCAAGTGTAAATGTAACTACTGTTTCATTTGTCTCACTATCCATTCTTGGTTGAGCATCTAGTAGATTGTCTCCGCTTAAAATAATTCTTTTACTTACCAGAGCATCTTCTTCAGACTCATCTTCATAACTAAGTTTTTCCGCTCCAAAAGAGTCTTGATCGTTATTAGTTACAAATCTAAATGTAAGATTTGCAGTTTTACCAAGCAATGATTTAATTCTCATTGGATCATCTAATCCAGGTAATTCAACAAGAATTCTGTCGTTTCCTCTTTTTAGAATATTAGGTTCATTAGTTCCTATCTCATCAATTCTTCTTCTTACAATTTCTAATGCTTGATCTTGGGATGATGTTTTTAGTTTAACGATACCTTGGGTTGAGTAATTGACAAAAAAAATATTATTTTCCTCAATGATATCTAATTGATGAGATTTAAATCTTGGATAATAAGGATTTAATTCACTTTCCTTGTCATTAAATGTGTCTAGGACAGTTTGTTTAAAGTTTTCATCTACAGAAAAAGATAATTTTTGTCCTAAAATTTTTAAATTTTTAATTCTAATATTTTTGTCTTTGAAATAATTTCTAATTGTAATTGAAAGATTTTGTATTTTTTGCTCAATAACTGGATTATTATCAATTTCCAGTAATAGGTAAGAGCCTCCCTGAAGATCTAATCCAAGATTAATTTTCTTATTTAGTAAGTTGTTTTCAAACTTAAATAAATTTGATGAAGCAATTAAAATAAAAAATAGAGAAATTAATATTACTGAAATTATTCTGAATTTTGAAAAATATAACACTTTGCTTTAACAAAATTACTTTTTAACTTCTTGAGAGTTCATCAGACTTTGTACACCTGTACCTCTGATTACTTCAACAGTCACATTTTCAGCAACCTCAACTTCAATTTTATCGTTGTCTACAACTCTAGTTATGGTTCCTGTGATACCGCCTGAAGTTACAATCTTATCACCTTTTTTTAAACCCTCGACCATAGCTTTGTGCTCTTTGACTTTTTTTTGCTGTGGTCTTATCAAGAAAAAATAAAAAATAACAAAAATTAGTATTAGTGGTATAAATTGACCTATTCCTGAACTTTCCATAAAACTCCTTAATTAAAAATGAATATTTATACTATCTCTTAAGTTAAAACAACTTTAATTCAGGCTAATTTTTTCTAGATTATTCATATAAGGTCTAAGCACTTTTGGAATACTTATAGACCCATCCTTTTGCTGGAAATTTTCTAAAATAGCAATAAGAGTTCTACCCACTGCTAAACCACTTCCATTAAGCGTTCCAACAAATACTGTTTCTTTATTTGAATTTTTATATCTAGCTTTCATCCGTGTTGCCTGGAAAGTTGAACATGATGAACATGAAGATATTTCTCTATATTTGTTTTCTGAAGGTAACCATACTTCTATATCGTAAGTTTTTTCTGCACTAAATCCCATATCTCCACTACATAAAATCATTTTTCTATATGGTACCTCTAACAAATCCAAAATTCCTGTGGCACAATTTGTCATTCTCTCTAATTCTTCAAGACATTTATTTTGTTCAACAATACTAACTAATTCAACTTTATAAAATTGGTGTTGTCTAATCATCCCTTTTGTATCTTTACCATAACTACCAGCTTCTTTTCTAAAACATGGGGTAGATGCAACAAATCTCATTGGTAATGTTTTAAGATCTAAAATTTTGTCTTTTACAATATTGGTTAAAATAACTTCTGCTGTAGGAATTAAAAATTTTCTTCCACTTCCCTCTTCTAATTTTACTTCAAATTGATCAGTTTCAAATTTAGGTAGTTGACCAGTTCCGAACATTGTATTTTCTGATGCTAATAAAGGTGGTGAAATTTCCTCATATCCATTTTTTGAGGTATGAATATCAAGCATAAAATTTGAAATAGCTCTTTCAAGTAATGCTAATTTATTCTTAACAAAAACAAATCTTGAGCCAGTGGTTTTTGTGGCCAGATCAAAATCTAACATGCCAAGTTTTTCACCTAATTCATAGTGTGATTTTGGAGTAAATTCAAAATTAGGAATCTGACCCGATTTAGTTAATTCAACATTTTCATTTTCATTAGATCCTACAGGCACATCATCATGAGGTATATTAGGAATACTTGATAAAATTTCATCTAGGTCTAATTTTATTTTTGATTGTTGATCAGTAATTTTGTCAATAGATTGGGTAATTTCTTTTGACCTAGAAAATAAAGCTTTATCTTTTGTTTTTGAAATATCTTTCTTTTCTTTTTCTAATGTTTCTTTTTTATGAATTAAATCTCGATTATCTATATCTAATTTTTTGAGTTTATTGATATCTATATCAATTGATCTTTTTTTTAATGCTTTTGCAAATGCATCAAAATCTTTTCTAATTTCTTTAATATTATGCATCAGAATTTTTTAAATTTTTATTCTCAATAAGTTTTACTGAAAATATTGATAATTCATATAGAATTAATAAAGGTATCGCTAAACCAATTTGTGTTATGGGATCTGGGGGTGTGAGTAAAGCTGCAGCTGCGAATATAATAACCACAACATATTTTCTTCGTTTCTTTAAAAAATCGGAATCAACTAACCCTACCCTCGCTAATAAACTCAACACAACAGGTAATTGAAAACTTATGCCAAACGCAAATATAAGTTTCATTACCAATGAAAGATACTCGTTTACTTTTGCCTCTAATTGAATTGGTAAATTTGTTGAAAGACCAGAACTTTCAAAAGATAAAAAGAATTTTATCGCCAAGGGCATTATTAAATAATAAACCAACATGCCCCCTAATAAGAATAAAATCGGGGTTAAAACTAAATAAGGTAAAATTGCAATTTTTTCATGTTTATAAAGTCCAGGAGCAATAAATTTCCAAATCTGCATTAAAATAAATGGACAAGTAACAAAAAAAGCTGTGAAAAAAGATACTTTCAAATAGGTAAGGAAAGTTTCCTGTAAGGCTGTGAAAATTAATCGTCTATCAGTTCCATCATCTTTAACTGCTTGTGCGTATGGCTCCACTAAAAAACCATAAAGATGTTCAGCAAAAAAATAACATCCTATAAAAAAGATTATTAGAAAAATAAAACTATGAATTAGTCTTTTTCTTAACTCTGCTAAATGACTTACAAAGCCACCTTCATTTTCGTCATGACTCATCTTTTTTTTCTTCTTTTTTTTCTATTTTATTATCTTCAAGATCAATATTTGAGACTTCATTTTGAATATTATTGACATATTTTTTTGCAGAGCCGATCCATGAACCAACTTTTTTTAGCATTATCGGAAAGTCCTTAGGTCCCAAAACTACAATAGCTATTGCAACTATTATTAAAATCTCAAACCAACCAATAGTAGGCATGTGATTTATTCTTTTTTGTTCGAATCTTGATTATCGTCAGAAATATTTTTCGGCTCATTGTCATCAGTCACATCTGATGCCATTCCCTTTTTAAAACTTTTTATTCCTTTTGCTACATCGCCCATAAGGCTAGAAATTTTTCCTCTACCAAATAATAATACCACAAGTATTACAACGATCGCTATTTGCCAAATTCCAATGCTCATAGAAAACTTATAACCTTTTTATCAATAATTGAAAAGTCTAATTTGTAGGCTTAGTTCTTCTCATCCGAGTCAAGAGTGCTACTTAACATTTCATCAATATTTGAATAAATGTCCTCTTTTTTATCATCTTGTTTTTCTTTATAGAATTTTCCAGTACCAAAAATAGCATTATCAATATTGGTACTATCAATTAAACCTGCGGCCCCAAGTTCATCTACTGTTGGTAGATCAGATAATTTTTGCAAGTTAAAATGGCTTAAAAAGTCATCCGTCGTAACATATTGAATAGGTCGACCAGGGACATTTTTTCGTCCACCAGGTTTAACCCAATTTAATTCCATTAAAATTTCTAATGTGTTAGTTCCAAAAGCTACTCCTCTTATTTCTTCTATCTCTGCTCGAGTAACTGGTTGATGATAAACAATTATAGCAAGAGTTTCTATTGCAGCTTTTGATAATTTTTTTTCAACAGTTTTTTCTTGGGTCATTAAATTTGAAAGATTAGGTGAGGTTCTAAAGGACCATTTTTTAGAAATACAAACTAAGTTAATACCTCGATTTGAATATTCAGCTTGTAATTTTAACAAAATTTTTTCGACATCTGTTTTTTTAGATATCTTATTTTCAATAGTTTCAATATCTAATGGTTCTGCAGCAGCAAAGACAATACCTTCAATTTCCTTTTCAATTGAAGATAATTTAGTTGGAAAATTAATAATATTATCTTTTTTCTTAATCTTTTTTTTTATCATTTGTTTTCTTTTATATAAATATCATCAAAAAGGTTTTCTTGTTTTATGTTTAGGTTGCCCTCCTTGACTAACTCAAGAGACCCTGCAAATATTCCTGCTCTACCAGTTCGTTTATATTTTGATCCACTTTTAAAATTTTTCGGTATTAAATCATCTAATTTTTTCCAATCCATTAATTTTCCAAAAAAATCTTTTATAGTTTTTATACCTTCTTCTGTTGTAAAAACTGGTAATTTTGGAATATTTATTCTCTGAAAATCTTTAGTCATAATTATAGTGGAGTATGTTTTCATGAGGTCAAATAAATTTAATTTATACTCACTATTATAGATGGGCCTTATGCCTGCTCTCATGCCTCTAGTTCTAATTTCTCTGCCTAATCTTTTTCTTTTAAGCATCTGTTCAGATAATAACCTTATTAATTCAAGTTTCTTAAGTTGAAGTTTTAATTTTTCAGCTACTTCTTGAACTTTAAATTCTTCTTCAGGGGTGCCTGGTAATAGTAATTTTGATTTTAAATATGCTAACCATGTTGCCATTAATAAGTATTCTGAAGCAATCTCTAAATTTAATTTTTTTTCTTGAGTAATAAAATCATGAAACTGATCTGCTAATTTTGTAATAGATATATCCTCAAGATTAACTTTTTGAGCTTTTGCTAGATCTAAAAGGACATCTAATGGACCATTATAGTTTTCAACATCTACCTTAAAAAGTTCAGAATCATTTTCAATCATCAATCAATATTAACTTAAAATTTTGTAAAATTGTGATGTTTTTTTTATGAGAAAAGTATTTATCAATGGTGAATTATTTCCTACAATTTTCATTTCATTTAAATTTCCATTACAATGTAAGGCTAAATTACAACCTGCACTAAACGTTTTGATTGTATTTTCCTTTAAATTACCCTTAAGACTTTTCATGGATAAATCATCAGAAATTAGAATATCTTTAAAACCAATTTTATTGCGAATTAATTTAATAAATTTTTTTGAGTGAGTAACACAATTTTCTTTATCAATTTGAGTAAAAATTATGTGAGCGGTCATTGCAAAAAAAGTTTTTTTATTTTTAAAAGGAAGAAAATCTTTCTTAGTTAGATAACTCAATTTTTTATTTACCATTGGAGTAAAATGGTGACTGTCTACTTTTGCAAGACCATGTCCTGGAATATGTTTTATGACTGTTCCAATACCATTTTGGTGGAAATAATTGATACAATAATCTCCTATTTTAGATACAATTTTGGGATTATTGGAAAAAGATCTATTCCCAATGATATTTGATGCACCTTTAATTCTTAAATCTAAGACAGGAGAAGTATTAATATTAATACCAAGAGATTTTAATAAATATGAAGTTTTATCAATAAATAATTTATAATAAAATTTAAATTCATCTACATTTTTAACATATTTTTTTCCAAAAAATTCTGAAGTCAAATTATCGAATGATATAATATTTTTTAGCCGGTTAACTTTACCCCCTTCTTGATCAATTAAAATGGGATATTTTTTATCTTTAAATAATTTTCTTATTGACGTGGTGAGTTTTAGAGTTTGATCAATATTTTTAATATTTCTTGTAAATAAGATAACTCCCCAGGGTTTATATCTTTTAAGAAATGACTTTTCTTTTGCTGAAAGTTTTGTTGATTTGATACCAACAATAAAAGATCGACGTTTATTCATTATTTTCTAATAATTTCCAAAAATTAAATTTTTTCTTTTTTTTATTGGTTGTTTGCTCAACGTATTCAATAATATTTTTCGTATCATCCTCTAAAATTGGTAATTTTTCTGAGTAAGTATTTATCTTATTTTCGATATTGTTGAGTGATCTATATGATTTTTTTTTATAGGCGTCAGAAAAATAATATTTTGCTGTAAAAAAAATAAAAAGACCAATAATAAAAACAAAAATAATATATTTGATTTCTTTAAACATTACATTTTTTCAGGAGCAGACACCCCTACAATATTCATCCCAGATTTAATAACATTTGATATAAGTTTTAATAAAACTAATTTGTCATTTGATATCTTCTTATTCTCATTTATAAATCTTTTTTCAGGATTATCTTTTCCTAAGTTCCAATAAGAATGAAAGAGAGAGGCTAGTTCATAAAGATATACTGGAATTCTATGTGGTTCTAGCTTCTTACTTGATATTTCGATGCACTTTGGCCACTCGGATATTTTTTTTAAGATGTTTATTTCATGGTCAGAATATTCAAAATTATATTCATCAATCTTTAAATCTTTTTTTAAATCTATTTCCAGATGTCTAAAAACAGATGAAATTCGAGCATAACAATATTGTACATAATACAAAGGATTGTCTTTTGATTTTTCAATTACATTATCAAAATCAAAGTCAAGTTCGACATCATTACTTCTGTTCAACATGATAAAACGTGTAGCATCTTTTCCAACTTCATTAATTAAATCATCGACAGTTATATAATCACCTTTACGTTTTGACATTTTGAATGGTTTTTTATCTTTTATAAGTTTTACAAGTTGACTAACTTTGCAAATAAGTTTTCCTTTAGAGTTCGACAAAGCATCAACAGAGGATGTAATTCTTTTAATATACCCCGCATGATCTGCACCTAAAATATTAATCAAGTAGTCAAACTTTCTGTCCAATTTATTTTTGTGGTAAGCAACATCACTAGCAAAATAAGTCCAGGCTCCATCAGATTTTTGTAATACTCTATCTTTGTCATCACCAAAATCAGTTGATTTAAAAAGTAATTGTTCTCTCTCAACCCAATTATTATCGTCCTCACCAGCTGGAGCCTTAATTTTACCTTTATAAACAAATTTATTCTTTTGAAGATTTTCTACTACTTTTTCAACTTCTTGATTGAGCACTAATTTTTTTTCACTGACGAAATTATCGTGAATTATACCAAGGCTACTAAGATTTTTTTTTATTAATTTTATTGCCTCGTCTATAGACAGGCTCGTTAATTGTTCAGATATTGCATCGTAATTAGTAAAATCTATTTTTGGATTTGAAGAAATAATATTATTTGCAAACTCAATCAAATATTCACCAGGATAAAGATCTTCATTATCTGTTGGAAAAGTTTCATTAAATTTGATTTCTCTTATTCTAAAATATACTGATTTTGTGAAATTAATTATCTGATTGCCATAGTCATTTACATAATATTCTTTAGTAACTTTATGATTATTAAATGATAAAACATTTGAAATTACATCTCCTAAAATAGCACCTCGGCAATGCCCCACATGTAAAGGCCCTGTTGGATTAGCAGAAACAAATTCAATTAAATAATTTTTCTTTTGCTCATTTGTATTTATTCCAAATGTTTTAGCGTTCTTAATAATTTCTTTTGAAAAATTTGTCCAAAACACAGGTTGAAATTTAATATTTATAAATCCAGGTTTTACGATTGATACCTCTTTTATTGACTTGTCCTCATTTTCAAGACTCTTTGCTAAGGTTTCAGCTAATTCCAAAGGGGGCTT
>CACJYR010000010.1 GCA_902597675.1 uncultured Pelagibacteraceae bacterium
GAAAGAATTAAAAGCGTGAAAAATCTTACAGACCAACAAAAGGGATCGTTATTGGCCTTTGTTGCAGTAATGTTTATCACACCAGACTCACTATTCATTAGGCTTTCAAATATAGATACTTGGGGTTTAGTTTTTTATAGGGGAATTATTCCTTTTATGACAGTTTTGTTAGGTATGTTAATTATTTATAAGTTAAATTTCTTTAAAATTCTTTTCACTAGTGGTTATCATGGAATATTTTATGTAATTACATTTAGTGTAACCAATATAACTTTTGTCGTTTCTATTCAAAATACAAATGTTGCCAATACCTTGGTTATGATAGCGACTGCTCCAATGTTATCAGCTATTCTTGGAGCAATATTTCTAAAAGAACCACCTGATAAAAAAACTTGGATTTCTATAATAATTACTTTTTTAGCAATAATATATATTTTCTATGACTCTTTGAAGTTAGGTAATTTCTATGGAGATATTTTAGGATTTGTTACTGCGATAGGTTTAGCGGTTGGAGCAGTTATAATCAGATCTGCTAAAAATAAAAATTTAGTTCCTGCTGCAGTAGTTGGCAAATTATTTGTAGCAACTTTTGCATTACTTTTTATCGAAAGTTTTGCGTTAATTGGCAAAGATCTTTTGATTGTTCCACTGATGTGTATTTTATGTGTAGCGATTCCTTTTGTTTTGGTTACCATTGCGCCAAGGTTTATACCGGCCGCAGAAGTTAATCTTTTTTTTCTGCTAGAGACTATAATTGGTCCAATTTGGGTTTGGTTAATCATAAAGGAACAGCCTAGTTTAGAAACACTTCAGGGTGGTCTGATTATAATAACCACCATCGCTATTCATTCATACTTAAAACTCAAAAATTCTTAAGCTTGTCACAATTAAGACTTGATTTAATAATACATCGCGAATAATTACCTCAATTTTTATGAATAAGGTTTTAAAAAACTCCTGGGCATTGTTTTTGGGAATGGGCTTCATTATGATGGCTTATGGATTCCAAGGGTCTCTCCTAGGGGTAAGAGCGGTCCAAGAAGAATTTAGCCTTACTTCAACTGGATTTATGATGTCTGGTTATTTTGTAGGATATTTTATTGGTGCCGCAACTATTCCAAATATAATTTCGAGAGTTGGTCACATAAGAGTCTTTGCAGCTTTTGCGTCCTTGGCATCATTAGTTGTTTTAATTCACTCAGTTATAATTCATCCATTCATATGGTTTCTATTAAGAATACTCACAGGTGTTAGCATGGTCTGTATTTATACAGTTGCAGAAAGTTGGTTAAATGACAGATCAAGTAATAAAAATCGAGGTAGTGTTCTTTCTATTTATATGGTCATTCTTTATGGAACTATGGGTATTGGTATGTTCTTACTTAACTTTAGTAGTCCTAAAAACTTTCAACCATTTATATTAGTTTCGGTAATTACTTCTGCTGCTTTAATACCAATTTTATTAACTAAAAAGAAACCACCTAACTTTAAAAAGATACAAGCAATGAATATGAGAGAATTATATGAAGCTTCACCTTTTGGTATGGTGAGCTCTCTTTTTTATGGAACAATACAATCTGCTTTATTCACATTGTTAGCAGTTTACGCTACCTCCATGAACTTCACAATTTTAGAAATATCAATTGTAACTTTCCTATTAGCGATATCAGGTGCAGTAGCCCAATTTCCAGTTGGTAAAATTTCAGATATTTACGATAGAAGAAGAGTAATTGTGTTTTCAACATTTGGGGCAGCAATATTTGCAATAATTGCTATATTTGTTTCAAGACAAATGTATTTACCAGGTGGTCTTGCAACTAGTAAAACATGGTTTTATTTTTTCTTTATTCTTTTTTCATTTTGTAGTTTGCCTATGTTTTCTTTAATCCTAGCACATACAAACGATTATATTTCAAAAGAAAAATTTGTTGCAGCTGGAGCGGGACTGCAATTTGCTTTTGGATTAGGAGCAATGAGTGGTCCGTTTCTTTGTTCAATATTTATGGATTTGGTTGGACCAAATGGTTTCTTTGTGTTTCTATTTATTTTTCATTCTTTTATTGGATTTTTTGGAATTTATAGAATGAAAGTAAGAAAAACTGTTGAGAATCCTGACTCTCTGTTCGTTGCCATGCCGCAGACCATTACTCCTGCGGGTATTGAACTTAATCCTACTACTGAACACATAGAAGAACCATATTCAGAAAAAGTTAAAGAAATTTTAGAAAGAAAAGGTGTAAAATATAAAAAAGACGAGAACGAATATCAAAAAAAGGAAGTGACATATTAAATATATCCCTTTCAGGTTGTAACTCATTTTAGTCAGATTACATAGATTTTTTCAAGAATCTTATTGAATAATTTTCATTTATCTAGTGAAATAATTAAAATTTAAAAAATGCCATTAAAAAAAAAGAAAACAAAAATTAAAAAAAAAACTAACGGACTTGCTAAAATAGCAACATTTACAACAAGTTCGCTTAGCAGCGCGTTAACTAATTACAAGAAAAAAAAAGAGCAAGAAAAAATCAAAGCTATTAAATTACAAAAACTTGAGGAAAGAAATTCTTATCAAAAGGAAAAAAAAGAATTGAAACTTTGGGAGGATAGGCTCAATAAAGAGAGTAGCAAAATCCGTTCAAATGAAGAAGAGCTGAGAATAAGAGAAAAAGAAATAAGATCTAAAGAAGATCAACAAAAAATTGAAAGTGAAAGGCTGACGAAAAAAGATGAGGAATTAGTGCTTGTTGCAAAAGAATTAAGAGAAAAAGAAAAGCAATTAAAAACTAGAGAAGAAGAGCAAAATAGAAAAGATATTGATTTAAAAGTAAGAGAAGATGAGCAAAAAAATAAGGAATTAAAAGAGCAAAGACGTAAAAATAGAGAATTAAAATTATTGAAAGAAGAGGAGGATAAACAAAAAGAAGCTGAGTTTATCAAAATAAGAGAGTGGGAAGAAAAATTTGATAGAGAACGAAAGCAAAAAGAACAAGAAGAAATTAGACGAGAACAAAGACTTATTCAAAAAGAAATTGAAAAAAGAGCGAGATTTGAGGAAATTGATAAAAATCTCAAAAGTTCATCAAGTGGATTAGAGAATTTTAATATAGATAAATCTAAAGAAAATTAATCTTTTTTTATTGTTTTGGAAAATAATCTTTGATTTCCCCTTCTCTATAAACATCAGCAGTACAACAATGAAGTCCGCCTCCAAAAGCATAAGCATCTCTTAAATCTACTGGAATTACCTCCATACCTAACTTGTCTAATTGATCTGCCTGATATTTTTCACTTTTTTCAACACAAACTGTTTTAGGATCTAACACTAAAACATTCATTGAAAGCCAAACAGATGAATAACAAAGTGGTGGTGGCTCATTATGAGCTGGTTGAGCAGCATCAATTATTTCCCATCCGTTATTTTCAAATAATTTTCTTTGATCTTTAGGTAATTTTCTTTGGGGATTGTTTATAATCAGTCCTTCTTTTATAGGAGTAAAGGTTGCATCTATATGTATTGGATATGGATCACCCGGAAAGTTTACTGCATGAATTCTATGATCTTTAAAATGTCTTCTTAACCAATCAATACCTTTCAAATTTGTGGTGAAACCATGTTGTACAATTAAATCTTTTCCAAATCGAAGTATATCTGCTGCATCAAACAAAGGTTCTTCCTCAGTTGTTACAAAAAATTTATCTTCAGTCCATTTTAATCTTTTTTCTATTCCTATTTTGTCAGATAAATAATCTTCTCTGTAATCTGCATCTGTTAATCTTGGTTTAGGAGCCGATTCATGTCTCATGTTCGGGTCTGAATTATAATATTCTTTTAAAAGAGGTCGATAGCAAAGATATTCAAACCATCTGCATCTATAACTCATAGTAGCTTCTAAAATTTCATTACCCACAGTCAATAAAACATCTCTTGGGGGCATACAACCAAACATAGTTTCAACTTTCCAGTCAGGGGTTGAAATATTTTGATTAAAATCAATTGGTGTTGGTCTATCTACTTTAATACCACGCTTAGATAATATTTCTGAAAAATCATTTAACAATTGATTAGCTTTATCTATTGTATCTTTTGTTCTTGGACCAAATTTACCTTTCATATCAGAGTCCTCGGGAACTTTTGCTTCAAGCGCAGGCTCTGCTGCAGGAATACATGTACCATCAGCCCTACCAACAATTACATGTTTTAATGGATCCCACTCATTCCAACTATTTACAATGACTTTATTTCTATCCATTAAATTTAATTTAGAGCGA
This sequence comes from uncultured Pelagibacteraceae bacterium, assembly GCA_902597675.1. Classification (GTDB taxonomy): domain Bacteria; phylum Pseudomonadota; class Alphaproteobacteria; order Pelagibacterales; family Pelagibacteraceae; genus Pelagibacter. The sequence goes on from CACJYR010000010.1 coordinate 4,273, forward strand.
TGTATCTCTTATTCCACCTCATGATAAGACTATAATAAATAAGTGAAACAAACAGAAAGAAACCACCTACTATTGTGTTAGTAGATGGAATTTCATTAATACCAAACAATGGTAACCATACCCAAAAAATTCCTCCAATAACCTCTGTGAGAGACAATAATGTCAGCTCTGCTGCTTGGATTGCTTTAGATCCTATAGAATATAAAATAAGACCTAAACAGACTAATACCCCATGTAAAGAAAACATTGCACTATTATAACTAGTTGCAAAAAAGGTTTGTTTATTAACCAAAATCATAATTGTAGCAGTTATAAAACAAAATAAACCTGCTACAGCGACTGTTGTAAATTTTGGAGTTTCTTTTCTCCATCTTAAGGTGACAGAAAAAATTGAAAATCCTATTGATGACGTAAGTCCAAAAACAAAGCCTATTAAAGAATTTTTTTCAGTATTACCAAGAGCCATGATTATAATACCCACAGTTGCAATAAGCATTGATATCCAGACATTTAGAGAAATTTTTTCCTTTAAAAATAAAAAGGCTAATAATGCAGTGAAAAAGGGCATTGCAGCTAAACATAATAAGGTAATTGCTGCAGTAGTGTTTGTAATTGAATAAATAAATGAAATCATTGCAATACCAAGACCAACGCCACCAACCAATCCTGATTTACCTACTTTTTTATAATTTTTGTAGAAATTTATTCCCTCTTCAAAATATAAATATAAATTTAAAATTATAAAAATAGTTAAACCTCTACCAAAAATATATTGCCAAGGAACCATATGAGGATCATTCATATATCTCACTACTAGAGGGCCAAACGACCAAAGTATCCCTGCAAATAAAACTACCGGTACAGCTATTTTTTCATTTCTAAGTTCAACCATAATCGACTATTTAGATCTAATTGATTAGCACTACAACATAAATTAAATTGTTATACAAAGTATTGGTACTAGTATAATAAATTAATATGAATTTGGATATTCTTAAAATAGCCTCTGATACCAACAATAACAAAAGTATCAAAAACTATACACACCACTCAAAATTGAAAAATTCAATGTGCGGTGATGAGATGCAAATAGATTTAGTTATCAAAAAAAATAAAATTGTTGACTTTGGTTATCAAGGTAAGTCCTGCGTTTATTGTCAAGCCTCAGCAAGCTTACTTTCAAAAATTTCAATTAATGAAAATAAGTCTAAAATTAATGAATTGTGCGACGATGCAAAATATTATTTTGAGGGAAATGTTGAAAATATTGAGAAAAAATGGAAATCGCTTAATAAAATATTTAATGATAAAAATTTATCTCGTAAAGAATGTATTTTATTGCCTTTTAAAACAATAAAAAAAATAGTATCAAAATAATTTTATGGGCAATTTAAAACAATCTTTTATTGCAGGTTTATTTTCAATTATCACTATAGGTATTTTAACTTTATTAACTTATAAAACTGAATTTGGAATTTTCCTTGTAGCATCTTTTGGATCATCAATGGTTCTGTTGTTCGGATATCCTGAAAGCCCTTTTGCCCAACCCAAAAATGTTTTTTTTGGGCATCTGGTAACTGCAATTGTAGGAATGTTTTTTTTATATTTAATTCCTTTGCCATTATTTATAATAATACCATTAGCAGTTGGTTTCGGAGTGGGTCTAATGATATTGTTGAATGTAACCCATCCACCTGCAGGGGGAAATCCAATTATAGTTATTATGGGTAGTGTCTCACTAGACTATTTGTTAAGCCCGATAATTTCAGGATCAATAATTATTCTAGTTTTTGCTATTATAATTAATAAATTTATACTTAAAAAGAGTTATCCAAAAACAAAATAATTTGTTTGATAGCGACATTAAAATAATGTTAGATGTCTCAAAATAAATTAATGATCGAAAGTAACGCAGGAGAATAAATGAAAATATTATGTGTATTATATGATGATCCAAAAGGAGGAATGCCTAAGTCATATCCACTTAAAGATCTTCCTAAACTAGAAAAATATCCAGATGGGATGACCTTACCTTCACCAAAAGGAAGAGATTTTAATCCAGGAGAATTGTTAGGATGTGTTTCAGGAGAATTAGGATTAAGAAAATTTTTAGAAAGTAATGGACATGAGTTAGTAGTTACTAATAGTAAAGATGGAGATGGATGTGAGGCTGATAAACATATCGTTGACGCTGATATAGTAATTTCTCAACCTTTTTTTCCTTATTACTTAACTAAAGAAAGAATTGCTAAAGCTAAAAACTTAAAAATGGCTATTACAGCTGGAATTGGCTCTGATCACGTAGATTTACAAGCAGCTATGGATAACAAAATTGATGTAGTTGAAGTAACTTTTTGTAATTCAAGATCTGTTGCTGAACACATTGTAATGATGATTGTATCAATGGTGAGAGACTATCACAACCAACATAGAATTGTTAATGAAGGTGGATGGAACATAGCAGATGCTGTGCAAAGGTCTTATGATGTTGAAGGTATGCACATTGGAACTGTTGCTGCTGGCCGTATTGGTTTAGATGCATTAAGAAAAATGAAACCATTTGATGTACACTTACATTATTTTGATAGACATAAATTACCAGATAGTGTTGAAAAAGAATTAAACCTAACATTTCATGAGTCAGTAGAGTCTATGGTTAAAGTTTGTGATGTCGTGACTATAAATTGCCCTCTCCATCCTGAGACTGAGAACTTATTTGACGATGCAATGATAAGCAAAATGAAAAAAGGTGCTTATATTGTAAACACTGCAAGAGGTAAAATTTGTAATCGTGATGCTATTGCAAAAGCATTGAAGAGTGGTCAACTAAGTGGTTACGCTGGAGACGTTTGGTTTCCACAGCCAGCTCCAAATGATCATGTATGGAGAACAATGCCTAACCATGGAATGACACCTCATACTTCTGGAACATCTTTGTCGGCTCAAACAAGATATGCTGATGGTGTAAGAGAAATCTTAGAATGTTTCTTTGAAGGAAAAGAAATTAGAGATCAATATCTTATAGTCAAAGATGGACAATTAGCTGGAATGGGTGCTCACTCATATAGTAAAGGATCTGCCACAGGTGGTTCAGAAGAGGCAGCTAAATATAAGAAAAAATAAATCATTCTTTTAATTATTAAAGGTAAGCTACTTAAGGTAGCTACCTTTAATAATCTAGACTCAATTCCCAATTTTTGTATAAATTTTTAATCATGAGATTTTTATTATTTATACTTTTAAACTTAATAATTACTAATTCAGTATTAGCATCTGAAAAAAGTAAAGCATATTTTGCTGGTGGTTGTTTCTGGTGTATGGAAGAGTCTTTTGAAAAATTAACAGGTGTTGAGAAAGTGATTTCAGGATACTCTGGAGGAAAAACCAAAAATCCAACCTATGAAGAAGTTACTTATGGAAATACAGGTCACCTTGAAGTTGTAGAAGTAATTTATGATGCAAGTTTAATATCTTTCGAAGAATTACTTAAAAATTTTTGGCTCAACATAGATCCATTTGATCCTTATGGTCAGTTTTGCGATAAAGGTTATAGCTACAGATCTGCAGCTTTTTATACAAATCAAAAGGAAAAAGATTTAATTGAAAAAGATTTTAAAAGACTAGAAAAAAAATTTAATAAAAAAGTTGTTACTTATATTAGAGAATTTGAAAAATTTTATATAGCTGAAGACCGTCATCAAGATTATTATCAAGTATATTTTTTAAATTATTTAAAATATAAAAAAGCTTGTAGAAGAGAAGAGATTTTGAATAGAATTTGGAAAATGTAGCAATTTATGAAAAACAACATCAATTGGAATTTTGATAACACATATTCCAAATTGCCTGAGTCATTTAGAGAAAAAATAAATCCAGTAAAAGTTAAAAATCCTAAACTGATTTTGTTAAATGAGTCTTTGGCCAAGGATCTAAATTTAGATTTTTCTGAAATAAGTCAGTCTGAATTATCAGCTATATTTACTGGAAATGAATTGCCAAAAAATAGTAATTCAATAGCACAGGCTTATGCAGGTCATCAATTTGGCCATTTCACAATGCTTGGTGATGGTAGAGCAGTTTTGATTGGAGAACATGTATCTAAAAATAATCATAGATACGATATTCAATTTAAAGGCTCAGGAAAAACTGCTTTTTCAAGAAATGGAGATGGTAGAGCAGCTTTAGGGCCTATGCTTAGAGAATATTTAATAAGTGAAGCAATGTATGCCTTGAATATACCAACGACGCGAAGTCTAGCGGTCGCAAAAACTGGAGAAAATGTAATTAGAGAGACACCATTAGAAGGTGCTATACTCACCAGAGTAGCATCAAGTCATATTAGAGTAGGAACTTTTCAGTATATTGCGGCAAGAAATAAAAAAGGTGAGTTAGAGACATTATTTGATTATGTTGTCAAAAGACATTACCCAGAAATTGAAAATTCAAAAAATAAAGCCTTAGATCTTTTAAAAGTTGTTTTAGATAAACAGATTGATTTAGTTGTCAATTGGATGAGAGTTGGATTTATTCATGGTGTAATGAATACAGATAACATGAGTATAGCTGGTGAGACCATTGACTATGGACCATGTGCTTTCATGGATATTTATGATCCAAAAACTGTATTTAGTTCAATTGATAAATTAGGAAGATATGCTTATTGCAATCAGCCGGTTATAACAAAATGGAATCTTTCAAGATTTGCTGAGTGCTTGATACCTTTGATTGATAAAGACCAAGACACAGCTGTAAAATTAGCAACTGAAATAATTGACACTTTTGAAAAAATATATGAAGAAAAGTGGTTAAATATGATGAGAGCTAAGCTGGGCTTAATTGGCTCGGATAAAAAAGATAAGTACCTAATTTTAGACTTACTCACGTGGATGCATCAAAATAAAGTTGATTACACAAATACATTTTGCCACTTGATGAACTTTAAAACTCAAAAAGATAATGTTTATGAAGGTGCTGATTTTAGCAACTGGAAAAAAAGGTGGCAGGAAAGATCATCAAGTCATGATAATTCAAAGGAAAAGCATAAAAAATTGATGAGAAGTACAAACCCTCTATTAATTCCAAGAAATCATATAGTTGAAAATACTCTTAGAGATGCAGATCAAGGAAATTTGGAACCTTTGCTTAACTTTTTAAAAATCTTAAATAGCCCCTATACCGATCAAAAAGATATCAGTGAATATCAAATATTATCCAGTTCAAATGAAAATTATCAAACTTTTTGTGGAACTTAATTAAAGAACATATGGCTCATGTCTCGCCTGTTTACCTAAAACTCTCTCTACAGCCATATTTGAAATATCAATTGATTGATAAGCACCCGTCGTAATCAATTCTGTTAATGCTCTACCAATTCCTGGGGCTTGCATTAATCCTCTTCCTGTGAAACCTGTTGCTAAGTAAACATTTTCAAATTTTGGATGTTTTCCAACAACTGCATTGTTATCAAGTCGATTGCAATCATAATATCCAGCCCATCCACCAGTTAATTTTAATTCTTCCATAGCCGGTATTCTATGAGCTAATGCTGGCCAAACTAATTCTTCAAAATCATCCCATGCAGGTTCAAGATCTTTAGCATCAAAGACTGATTTTGGTGAACCTGCTAAATATTCTTTGCCTTCAGGTCTCCAATAAACTCCTGTTGTTAGATCACCTGTTAATGGCATTTCAGGAATATGTTTCGGACACTTTACTCTAAAAACTGTATGTTTTTGAGGTTCAACAGGAATATCTTCTAAAAGCTCTTTAGTCCAACATCCAGCAGCTGAAATAATTGTCTTAGCATTAATTTCTGAAAGAGATTTAACTTCACCTTTAACAAATTCTGCACCAAGATCAATTGCTTTACTTTTTAGAGCACTATGAAACATGAATGGGTCAATCCATCCCTCACTTTGATTGTCAGTAAAAGTCGCTGTTTCAATTCCCTCACTATTGATATATGGAAAAAAATTATTCAACTCAGAGCCTTTGATATTTTTTGTTCCCGCATCACAAGCTTTATGATTTTCGAGCGCTTTATATTGTTCATCTGCATGCTCAGGTCCAAACATTAATAAATAACCATTGGTCACCATACTAGCAGTGGGTTTTGGATTTTTTTCAGTTTTTAATAAATCTGGAATTTGAAAAATAAATTCTCTAGCAAATTTTCCTAACAAAATGTTTTCTTTTTGAAAAAATTGTCTTCTAAAGCCACCTAATGACAAAGGAAAAGAAGCAGTTTTATAAGTTGGGTCTTTTTCTATAACTTTAACTTTTCTGCCCTCTTTTGATAAAAAGTAAGCAGTCGCGGCTCCAATTATTCCACCACCAACTATTACAACATCATCCATTAATTTAATATTAGTAAGTTAATATTCAGAAATAATGCATAGCAACACCAAAGTAAATAGGGAATCATTAAATAATAACTCACAAAATTGACACGCTTATATCTAATTACTAAAGTAATTATTAAACCAATTAAGATTACCAAAACAACTAAAGCTAAAAAAATTTGGTGTAATCCAAAAAAAACGATACTCCAAGTTGTATTAAATATGATATGAATAAAATAAATATAAATCGTGTTAATGTCTCTATTTTTACTATGCCAAAAAAACCAAATAGCGACTGTCATCATTAGATACAACGTTGTCCAAACAGGTGCAAATATCCAATCAGGTGGGTTAAAATCAGATTTGACTAATTGAGAATACCAAGGGTCTTTAAAATTAATTGTGACTAAACTTCCAATAAATGAGGCTGAAAATGTGATAATAAAAAAAAGTATGAATGATAAAAATTTATTTTTTAACATTAAAGTATTATACATCTTTAGATAATGAATAAAAAAACAATTTGGATAACGGGTGGAAGTACTGGAATCGGCAAAGCTCTTGCAATAAAATTTGCTAATGAAGGGTGGAATGTTGCTATTTCAGCCAGACGTGAGAATCTTCTTAATGAGATTGCAGACAATCATGAAAATATAAGTTCATTTCCATTAGATGTGACTGATAAATCAAAATGTAAAGAGGTTTTTGAAAAAATTAAGAATAAATTTGAAAATATAGATATTTGTTTTTTTTCCACTGGCACATGGAACCCAAAAAAAGAAAGGGATATTGATGTTGAACAAATTGAGGAAGTCTTTAAAATTAATTTTTTTGGAACATTGAATGCTATCAAAGCAGTTGAAGAATATTTTAAAAATAGAAAAAGTGGAACAATTACTATCGTTTCCTCAATTGCTGGTTATAGAGGTTTACCAAATTCAACTGGATATGGACCTTCAAAATCTGCTCTAAACAATTTAGCAGAAAGTCTATATTTTGACTTTGGTCGATCAAATGTCAGAGTGTGCTTAGTATCTCCAGGTTTTATCAAAACTCCAATGACTGATAAAAATGATTTTAAAATGCCCTTTTTAAAAACTACTGAGTATGCGGCTGAAAAAATATATGATGGTTTGGTCAATAAAAAAACTTTTGAAATTCATTTTCCAAAATCATTAACTATTGTGCTGAAAATCTTAAGTTTTCTTCCGAGTAAGATTTATTTTGGTTTAGTTGGAAAATTAACAAAATATCAAAAGAAAGATTAATCTTTTACAAATACTACAGTCAATTCAGCGACTTTAATTCCAAATTTAGTCATTGTAGCTCTATTAATTGCTACTCTATCATCCTGTTTGAAAATCCAATCATCGAAAGTAATCTTAATTTCTTTACCTTTTACTGGAACTAATAAAACATACTCAAATTTAAATGCAGGACCATATGAATATCCCCTGGCTTTACCAACTACGTCTCCAGCAGTTCCCTCATAATTGTTGTCGTCTATCTTAGTAATTTGCCATTGTCTAGTTTGTACTTCACCGTCATCCCAATTAAATTTTTCATCAAGAATTAATTGCTTGCCATCCCACTTACCATCTAAATCTGCTGAAAATTGTCTAGTAACTTTTCCAGATCTATTCTGAAGAACTCCCCAAGCTTTAACATTGCCTGACAAGTAATTTTCTATGATTAATCTCGGTTCTTTACCTTTAAAATCTTCTGGTTTCATATCGCTATTATTTGAGCAGTTTGTAATTAAGAATAAAGAGATTATCAATAAAATTGATCTTAAGTTTATCATTATGCTCACAAGCCCCTATTATTTATTTATTTTGAATTGAAAATTGTATCAGATCAATATTTTTCGATTTAAATCCAGCCTCACAATAAGATAGATAAAACTCCCACATTCTTTTAAAAGTTAAATCAAAACCTTGTTTTTTAATGAGATCCCATTTTCTATTAAATTCATTTTTCCAAATAGCTAATGTATTTGCATAATGATCAGCATATGAGTCGTATGACTTTATTGTTAAACCATTGTCTGAAACATATTTGTTTAAGCTATTTTTACTTGGCAAAAATCCTCCTGGAAAAATATATTTTTGAATAAAATCTTGTTTAGTTTTATATCTATCAAATAAACTATCATCTATTGTAATTGCTTGAATAGCTGCCCTACCATCTGCAGAAAGGTTTTTCTTAATCGTTTTAAAATAACTTTCCAAATAATTTTGCCCTACTGCCTCAATCATTTCTATGGACGCTATTGAATTATATTTATTCTTTAAATCTCTATAATCTTTTATTTCTATATTTACTTTTTCATTTAAACCACAATTATGAATCCTTCTTTTTGCGTATTCGAATTGTTTTTTTGAAATAGTAATACAATCTAATTTTACATCATATTTTTTTCCTAAATATTCTGCAAAACCACCCCAGCCACATCCAATTTCTAAAACCCTGTCGCCATGGTTTGGTTTTATTAAATCTATCATTTTTTGATATTTGTTGTTTTGTGCATCTGAAAGATCTTTAGTAGTCTCGCTAAAAATTCCGCTTGAGTAAGTTAAAGTTTCATCAAGCCATAAAGAAAAAAAATCGTTTCCTAAGTCATAATGTTTTGCAATGTTTTCTTTACTTCTATTCTTTGTATTTTTTATAAAGATCCCTTTTAAAAAATTTATAATTGGAAAATCGAGTAAGCCTGAAAACTTGTATATGATTTTGATGTTTCGAGCTGTTATTTCAATGAGATTGGATAAATTATCAGTTTCAAATTCTTCTCTCATGTAAGACTCAGCAAAACCAATACTGCCACCCTTTATAAGATTAAAAGAAAAATTTGGATTTTTAATTTTCAATTTAGCTTTTAAATTATCCTGAGGATTTCCAAATTTTAAAACTTTTCCTTGATAATTTGTAATTTCTAGATATCCAACATTTATTCCGGCTAATATGTTAAAAACCAGTTTGTCTGAAAGTCTATTTAAGGACATTAATTTTCAAAAGATATGTTGTTTCTTATTTTCAATTTTTTTTGGATAAACTTTATTCCTTTGGTCCATAATTTAAACGCTTCAAAATGTATCGCTGCAATAATTTTAAACGTCATTAGGGGATGTTTTAAATAAGATTTAATTAACTCTGAAGTTGTAAAATCTTTTCTTTGCCCATCTTGAGAGGCATATAATATTTTTTCGTTTAATTGATATTGATCTATGATTACTGAAATCTTATCTGCAGGTTTTAAAATTCTAAAAAAATAACTACAATTCATTTCAATGAATGGTGAAACATGAAATTTTTTCTCGCAATTGTGTTGCAATAAATTGTCATTTTTTACTTTAAAAACATAAGTGTGTTGCTCACCAAAAGTATTTTTGACTTCATATAATATGGATATCAAATCATTGTTATTATTGTACACATAAAAAACACTTAATGGATTAAAAACATATCCAAAGATTCTTGGGTAACATAAAAGTTTAATTTTAATATTTTCACTACTAATATTATTTTGTTTTAGATTTTTTTTAACCCAATCGATTAATAGTGATCCATCTCTATCTCCATGGTCTTTATCAAAAAAACTTACTAAATTAAATTTATTGTATGAAAAAAAACTAATTGTTTTATCTAATTTTTCTAATTCAGAAAGATCAATTAAAAGTGAAAATACCCTGTATTTAAAAAAATGTATCTTTGGTTTAAATCTTTTGTGAATTACAGTGCCATTATATATACAACTAGTCATTGAGGGTTTTGAGCATTTCAATAGATGATTTTATTCCATCTTCATGAAAACCGTAACCAAAATAACTACCACAATAAAGAATATTTCTTTTATTTTGTAAATTTGTAAGCTGACTTTGAAAATTAAGTGCAGATTGATCAAAATATGGGTGTGTAAATCTAACTTTTTTTAAAATTTTCTTCTCATCAATTTTAAAATAAGGATTTAAGGTAAGAAAAATATTTTCATCACATTTAAGGTTTTGTAATAAATTTAGCCAATATGTAATTGAATTTTTTTCTATGTCATCCTTTTTAATTGATGAATTCCATGAACACCAAGCTTTTTTATTTTTTGGCATAGCTTGTTCATCGGTATGAATATAAGCAATATTTTCCTTATACTTATAATTTGAAAGCACATTCTTTTCCTGGTCGGTTGGATTATCAATTATTGATAAAGCTTCATCTGCATGTGTTGCTAAAACAACTTTGTCGTATCCAAAATATTCACTTTCCCCTCCATAATATAAATCTATACCTGTTGTTTTTGTTTTAATTTTTTTGATTGGATAATTTTTGAAATGCTCACCACTGATTTTTGAAACAATGTTTTGAACATAAGTTCTGCTCCGATTTGATATTGTGTACCATTGGGGTCTATTTTTTAATTTAAACAAACCATGATTTTGAAAAAACTTTAAGAAAAATCTTAACGGCATTTGACTGGCAGCACTTGGTGGCATTGACCATATGGCTGAGACCATTGGTATCAAATGAAAGTTGATAAACTCTTTTGAAAGATTTTCCTTTCTCAAATAATCACCAAGTGTAGTATCTTGATCAATTTTTTTTATATTATCACATTTTTTGTAAAACTTTATTATATCAAAAAACATTTTGAGGAATCTTAGATTCAACAGATTGGCCTTATTTGAAAAAATTCCATTTAATCCTCTACCGCAATATTCGAATGAAGATTTTTCAACTGATACAGAAAAAGACATATCGCTTTTTTCAATTGCAATATTATTCTCTTCGAAAAAATTTATTAAATTTGGGTAAGTTGCGTAATTAAATACAATAAAACCTATATCAACTGGAACTTTTTTTGAACCAAACGATAAATCAATAGTATGAGAGTGACCACCGAAACGATCTTCCTTCTCGAAAAGATCTACATGATGTTTTTTTGATAAGTAATATGCAGCGCTTAATCCTGATATGCCTGAGCCGACAACAGCAATCTTCATTAACTGTTAAGCTGCATCTTCTTTAAATTCATCTATGCTTGGACAAGTACAGAATATATTCTTGTCACCATAAACATTATCAACTCTTGCAACTGGAGGCCAAAATTTATTAGCTCTTAAGAATTTTGCTGGATAAGCAGCTTCTGCTCTTGAGTATTTATGTTTCCAATCATCAGAAGCTAGTTCGCTGTCTGTGTGAGGAGCATTTTTTATTGGATTATCTATTTTATCAAATTCACCTGATTTAATTTTTTCAATTTCTTCTTTAATCTTAATTAAAGTATCACAAAATCTATCGAGTTCTGACAAGCCCTCACTCTCAGTTGGCTCTATCATCATTGTACCAGCTACCGGCCATGACATAGTTGGTGCATGAAACCCATAATCTATTAATCTTTTTGCAATATCTTCTTCGGTTACTCCTGTTTCTGATTTAATATTTCTAATATCAATAATACATTCATGAGCAACATTGCCATTTGATCCTTTGTACAAAATTGGAAAGTGATCTTTTAGTCTATGAGCAATATAATTTGCATTTAATATTGCTACTTCAGTAGCAAGCTTTAACCCTGCTGATCCCATCATTTTAATGTACATCCAAGAGATTGATAGAATACTTGAACTACCCCAAGGAGCTGCCGAGACTGCTCCAATACCAGATGTTGGTCCACAATCTTTAATCACTGGATGATTAGGTAAATAAACTTGTAAATGTCTTTTACAAGCAATCGGTCCCATACCTGGTCCTCCCCCGCCGTGTGGAATACAAAATGTTTTATGTAAATTAATATGACAGACATCTGGACCAAAATTTCCAGGCTTTGCAACTCCAACTAAGGCATTTAAATTTGCTCCATCCATGTAAACCTGCCCACCATGTTTGTGAACTAACTCACAGATATCAGTTATTTTTTCTTCAAACACTCCATGGGTAGATGGATAAGTTACCATTAGTGCCCCAAGATTTTCTGAATGTTGTTCAGCTTTTTTCTTTAAATCATCAAAATCAACATTTCCCTCTTTGTCACAATTAACAACAACCACCTTCATTCCAACCATTTGTGCACTTGCTGGGTTAGTGCCATGTGCTGAACTTGGAATTAAACATATATTACGATTAGCCTCACCCCTATCTAAATGATACTTTCTGATAACCATCAAGCCCGCATACTCACCTTGAGCACCTGCATTAGGTTGCAAAGAAACACCTGAAAAACCAGTTATAGAACGCAACCAATTTTTAAGATCAGTAAATAAATCTCTAAAACCCTCCATTTGTTCAATTGGAACAAACGGATGAGGTTCTGCAAATTCTTTCCATGATATTGGGATCATTTCGGCAGCTGCATTTAATTTCATTGTACAAGAACCAAGTGCAATCATAGTTCTATTCAATGCTATATCTTTATCTTCTAATCTTTTTAAATATCTAAGCATTTCAGTTTCTGAATGATATGAGTTAAAAACTGGATGTTCTAAATATTTTGAAGTTCTTAATAAATTTTTTGGAAGATTAGGTAAACTTACCGATGGATCTTCTTTTTTGATTGATTCTGCTGCATTAAAAATTTTTAATAGTTGATTTACTCTATATACATTTTTTCTCTCATCAAATGAAACAGCAAGCATTTCAGAATTTACTTTTCGAATATTAACTCTCTGATTCAGAGCATTCTTATAAATTTGATCAGTCTTTTCTTTGGTAATAATTGTTACAGTGTCAAAAAAATTATTCGAATAAAGCTCGTATCCAGATTGTTTTATTTTATCAGCAAAACTTTTTGCTAATTGAGACACTCTTTCTGAAATATTTTTAATTCCATCCGGACCATGATAAATAGCATATGCTGCTGACACAATTGCTAATAAAGCTTGGGCGGTACAAATATTACTCGTCGCCTTATCTCTTCTAATATGTTGCTCTCTAGTTTGTAATGATAATCTATATGCTTTATTACCATGTCTATCAACTGATACACCGACAATTCTTCCGGGCATTGATCTTTTAAACTCATCTTTTGTAGCAAAAAAAGCTGCATGTGGACCTCCATATCCCATTGGAATTCCAAATCTTTGGGAGCTTCCAACTGCAATGTCGGCACCAAGTTCTCTTGGCGTTTTTAATTTTGCTAGGGCTAACAGATCACAAGCTAATACAGCCTTCCCATTCTTTTTGTGAATTTTGCTAATTGCTTCACTTGGGTCTTTTATATCTCCTAAAGTTCCAGGATATTGCAAAATTCCACAAACTAAATCTTCTTTTAGCTGGTCTAAAACTTCATCTTCTTTACCGACTAAAACCTTTAAACCCATTGGTTCAGCTCTTGTTTGAATTACATTTATTGTTTGAGGATGACAATCTTCAGAAACAAAAACTAAATTACTATCTTTTTTATTTAATCTGTGACTTAGACCCATAGCCTCTGCTGCTGCTGTGCCTTCATCTAATAAAGAAGCATTGGCAATATCCATTCCTGTAAAGTCAACAATCATTTGTTGAAAGTTTAATAACATCTCAAGTCTTCCTTGAGCTACCTCAGGCTGATAAGGTGTATAGGAAGTATACCAACCTGGATTTTCTAGTATATTTCTCAAAATTACATAGGGTGTATAAGTTCCATAATAACCCATACCAATAAAATTTGAGTAAACTTGATTTTTTTTCGAAATTGCTCGTAACTTTCTTAACGCCTCGTATTCTGAATTTGAGTCACCAATATTAAGTTCACCTTTAAACTTTATTTTTTCTGGAACAGTGTTGTCAATTAAATCATCTAGTGACTTATAGTTTAATTCTTTTAACATTTTTGATTGTTCTTCTTTAGAAGGGCCAATATGTCTTCTTAAAAAATCTTTTTCTGAATTTGGTAACATTATGCTGAAGTCTCCTTTGCAAATTTATCGTAATCGTCTTTATTCATTAAAGTATCCATTTCCGATGAATCTTTTATTTTAAGTTTAAAAAACCACGCTGAGTCTTCTGGGTCTTGATTAATCCTCGATGGATCATCTACTATAGCTTGATTGGTATCAACTACTTCACCGCTCACAGGGGTATATACATCACTAGCAGCTTTCGTTGACTCTACAACACCAGCTGTACCATCTTTCTCTACGCTAGAACCTTTTTCTGGAAGTTCTGCAAAAACTATATCACCTAACATCTCTGTAGCATGTTTTGTGATACCAATTGTTGCAACATCTCCTTCTAATTTAATCCACTCGTGTTCTTTTGAATATTTTACTTCACTCATTAGTTTACCCCTTTGACATAACTTTTTTTATAAAATGGTAAGCTACAAATACTTGCAGGATGTTTTTTACCTCTGACTTCTAAAAATACTTTAGTATTTTTTTTTGAAAATTCATTTTCCACATAACCCATTGCAACAGGTCCATTAACACTTGGTCCAAATGTACCACTTGTGATTTCTCCAATATGAACATCTGATTGATTAAATATTTTTGTTTTTTCTCTAGCAATAATTCTGCCTTCAGGTTTAATTCCAACTCTTATTTTACTGACACCATCATTTAATTGTTTAATAATTATGTCAGAGCCAATAAAATCTCCCTTAGAGATTCTTTCTTTTGAAATAGCCCACTTTAAATTTGCTTCCACTGGAGTTTTATCTTTATCAAGATCATGACCATAAAGACACAAACCTGCTTCCAATCTTAATGTATCTCTTGCTCCAAGACCTATCAATTTAGATCCTTTATTGATTAATTCTCTAGTTAATTGGTCTACAAAATCATTTACAATTGATATCTCAAAACCGTCTTCACCTGTGTAACCAGATCGCGTAATATAAACTTTCTGATTTTCAAATGTAAACCAGTTTCCAGACATAAAATTTAGATCTTTCACACCATTAATAACATCATTAAGAATTTCTGATGATTTAGGACCCTGAATGGCAATCAGAGATCTATTTTCATCCAGAACCATTTTGTACTTATCCTTAAGAAATTCTTTTAAAATTTTAAAGTCATTATCTTTACATGCCGCATTGAGGATTATCAAAAAGCCTTCTTTTGTTTTTGTGATAATTAAATCATCATGTATCCCAGCATCTTTGTCCATTAAGAAGCTGTATTTTGAATGATTTAATTTCAAATTTTTAAGATCTAAAGGAAAAATTTTTTCTAAATCTTTGATTAAGTCCTCACCACCATAAATAAATAGCTGACCCATATGGGAAACATCAAATATACCTGAGTGATTTCGTGTGAATTTGTGTTCTTCTACAATACCTTCCGAATATTGTATCGGCATTTGATAGCCTGCAAATTCAACAAATTTTGCATTACAATCTTGATGTAATTGGTACAGCGATGTTTTTTTTGTTTCCATATTAACTCTTTGTACCCATCTGTATATTTGCCTGAGAGTTTTGCTCCTTCGGCGAGAATTAAATCTCTTTCCAGAGTTAATATGTTACGGTCCTTTTTGCCTGAGAGATTCCTGGGTGGTTGCTCCTTCGGCGCTACGATAATCTGTAGTCTCTCCCGTGACAGGATATTCTTACATGTGTGGAAAAAAGTCAATCAGAAACAATTTTTTTTTGTTTACTTAAAAGCGAGTAAAATTGTAATAAAACCGCAGAAAGTATAATTGCGCCACCAATTAATCCAAATACAGAGGGTCTTTCACTTACAAAAAGGAATGCCCATATCGGTCCTAGAACAGATTCGGATAACATTATGATTCCTACCATGGCAGACGGTGTTGTTCTTGCTCCGATAGTTATAAATATAAAACCAAAACCAACTTGAAAAAAACCTGCGAGAAAACCCAAAAAGATATCATGAGTAGAAATCATAATTTTAGTAGAAAGTAAAAAACCAATTAAACATGAACTCACGCCGGCAACGAACTGGGCAGGCACCATATCCACAGAGGGAAATTTTCTAACAATCATTATTAAAACTGCAAAAGTAATTGGCATTGTAAAAGCTGCAAGGTTTCCAGATAATTCTCCAGGAGATAATGAGTTGCCAACCATTAATAAAACGCCTGTCATCGCCAGACAGATTGAAAACAGAGTGATTAAATTTATTTTTTCCTTAAGGAAAAAATACCCGAATATTGCAAGAAATAGTATTTGTAGTGAAATGATAAAATTAGTATTGGCAACCGTGGTATTGTACATAGCAAACACATATCCACAAAAACCAAAAGATAAAATAATTCCACCAATAAATCCTGGTAATCCGGACTTATAAAACGATTCAATTGTTTTTCCTCTATAACTTATAATTAAGAAAGCTAGAACTGTTAAAGAAAAAAATAAAGATCTCCAAAATAGAATTTGCCATAATGTAGCTCCCTCAAAAGATTTTACAATCAATCCACCAAAACTTAAACTTAATGCACCTAAAAAAATTAATAGTGGTCCGGGTAAGTTTCTTATAAAAGTCATTAAATTTGTGAAATTAAATTTTGTGTCTCCAAGTCATATAGTTTAAATAATGTTTCTGCATCAGCTAATTCGACTTTTTTAAATTTAATCTTTGAACCTGGAGTTAATTGAACTAATTTGTCATAATCTGCGCTAATCACAACTCCTATTTTAGGATAACCCCCAATAGTGCCATGATCTGAAAGCATAATAATCGGATTTCCATCTGCGGGTACTTGAATAACACCTTTTAATAAACCTTCCGATTTAATATTGGTGTCAACAATATTTTCTATTTTTGGTCCCTCTAGTCTCATACCCATACGATCTGATAATTTTGATATTACAAATTCTTTCTCAAAAAAAATTTTTTTTCCCTCATCAGAAAAATAGTCAAAATTTGTCCCTTCGATAACTCTGATATTTTCAATTTTTGTATTAATGTAATTTAATTTTTTATCACTTAAATTTTTATTGATATTTGAAATATAAATCTTTTGTCCATCTTCTATTTTTTTTCCATTATTTGCACCTATGTTTGCTTTTGTGTTAACAGAGCAACTTGACCATTGATAATTTACATCAAATTCACCACTTACTGCTAAATATCCATAAACAGATTTATTAGTACTTATAATATCCAATTCATCACCATTTTCTAAATTGAAAGATTGATAACAATTTCCTTCAATAACATTATTTTTTTTTCTAATTAAAAATTTTACATCTCCCGTAATTGCAAAATTAATTTTTTCACCAAAATACTTAAATAATGGACCTTGATAGGCAAATTCAATTATTGGAAAATTTACTTCATTACCAACAAGTTTGTTAGAAATTTGAAAATTTCTATTATCCATTGCTCCACTAAATGGAATACCAATATGATAAAGATTTCCTCTACCCTGATCTTGAAATGTTGTGTTAATTCCAGCTCTTTTTATTTCAAAATAATTTTTATTCATTGTAATTGTAATATTGTTCTTTGGTAATTTGCTCAAAAGTAACTACATCACCTGGATTAATTAAATTTGGATTATTCTCATTAGTGCTATCAAAAATAACTTGTGGTGTATTTCCAATGATATTCCACCCACCAGGACTTTCAAATGTATAAACATTTGCAAATTGTTCTGTTAATCCAACTGAGCCCTTGGGCACTTTTACTCTCGGTGTTTCCAAACGTTTTGCCTGCAACTCATTTTCCAGATCACCAAGAAAAGGCATACCCGCAATAAAACCAGTCATATAACAAAAAAATTCCTTACCAAAAAATTTCTCATAGATTTTATCACGAGTTATTTGTAACTTTTCCTCTAATCTTTTTATATCTAATGAAAAATTTTCATCACAACAAACAGGTATCTTAATTCTATTTGTTTCTAATTCATCATCATTAGTAATATCTAAATTTTCGATTAATTTTTTGATCGTTTGAAAATTTTTTTTTCTTAGATCGAATGAAATAATTAATTTATTATATGAGGGAGTTAAGTTATTGATCCCATCAATATTTTCTTTTTGAATACTTTTAAAATATCGTATTACTTTACTATTTATTTCTTTGTTTACCTCAGACCCGAAATCACAATACAAAGCTGCGTCACCAAGATTTGATATATTTTTAATCATGCCATGTTATACTTACAAATTATGAGTATGGAAATTAATATAAATTGTGATTTAGGTGAAAAATCAAAACATCACTCAAATAAGTATGATCCAGATTTATTAGAGATCGTAAATTCAGCCAATGTTGCTTGTGGCTATCACGCTGGAGATGAGCAAACCATGAGCCAAGTAGTGAAAATTTCGAAAAAAAATGGAGTGAGTATTGGTGCCCATCCTTCTTTTAACGATCCAGAAAATTTTGGTAGAGAAAGAATGAATCTTTCTGAAAGTGAAATAAAAAAACTTATAATTGATCAATATGAAATTCTTCAAAAAATAGCTTCTTCTCATGGAGAAAATGTATCTCATGTAAAGCCTCATGGAGCTTTAAATAATATGGCGTGTGAGGATATTGAGTTAGCTACAATTTTAGCCAAAACTATTAAGGATATTAATAAAGACATAATATATCTCGTGCCGACTGGATCAAAAATGCAAGAGGCAGCAAAAAAATTAGACATGAAATTTGCCTGTGAAATTTTTGCTGATAGAAATTATGAAGATGATGGCAATCTTGTATCAAGAAAAAAGTCTCATGCGTTGATAACCGACCCCGAACAAGCAAAAAAACATGTATTGAAAATGGTTCAAACTCAGTCGCTTAATTGTCACAGCGGGAAGCAAATACCTTGTGAAATCGATTCTGTTTGTATACATGGAGACAATCTTAGTTCATTAGCAACAGCTAAGTCGATAAGAGATAACTTAGTTGAAAATGGCTTAGATTTAAAAACTTTAAACAAAATGAAAAAATTTATTTAATATGAAAAAAGTTATCTTATCTTTATCTATTGCCTTTTTTATCACAACAAATGTTTTTGCAGCTGGTTCTTCTAGTGGAGGCGATGGTGGATCAAGTGCATCAAAAACGAACTATGACAAAGCGGTAATACATATAAAAAGTGCTAAAAAATATGAAAAAAAAGGAAAATTAGAAAAAGCGCAAAAAAGTTATGCAAAAGCGCAAAAGCTTTTAATCAAATCAAATGAAAAAAAACCTGGTAAAGCTGATACTCTTAACTATTTAGGTTTCACAACTAGGAAGCTGGGTGATTTTGAGAATGGTGAGAAATATTATCTTCAAGGTTTAGCTATTGATCCAAAACATAAAGGTATTAATGAGTATCTTGGTGAATTGTATGTAGCAACAAACAGACATAATCTTGCAATTGAAAGGCTCGGAGTTTTAGAAGGTTGTAATTGCGAAGAATATGATCAATTAAAAGCTGTCATAGCAGGTGAAAAATCAAAATACTAATTTATATTTTTAATCATTTGCTCCGGCATCCATAAAGCTATTTCTGGAAAGATCACGACTAATATAACTGCTAGCACCATTAATAAGAATAATGGGAAGGCACTCCTTGCAATATACCCCATATCTTTTTTTGCCATACCTTGAAGTACAAATAAATTAAAACCAACAGGGGGAGTGATTTGCGCCATCTCAACAACAATGACTAAAAAAATACCAAACCAAATCATATCAAAACCTGCTTGTCTAATCATAGGCTCAATGATTGCCATTGTTAAAACCACAGCTGAAATACCATCAAGAAACATTCCTAAAATTATATAAAAAATCATTAAAACAAATATCAAAACATATGGAGATAATTCCATATTTTGGATCCAGAGAGCTAGATTTCTTGGTAATCCAGTGAACCCCATTGCTAAAGATAAAAATGTTGAACCTGCTAAAATAAAAGCGATCATACAAGAGGTTTTAGTTGCTCCAAGTAAAGAGGATTTAAAAGTTTTTAATGTTAAACTTTTTTGAAAGTAAGATAATATCAATGCTCCAACTACCCCTAATGAAGCTGCTTCGGTAGCTGTTGCAATTCCTGTGTATATCGATCCAATAACAGCTAATATTAAAATTATTACCGGCAAAAGTTGTTTTGATCTTTTTATTTTTTCCAAAAATGAGTACTCCTCAATAATTTTTGGCATAGATTTTTTATTAATTAACGACCAAATAATTACGTAAGACATAAATATTAGTGCAATCATTATCCCAGGAATAATCCCAGCGATAAATAATTTTGCTATAGACTCTTGGACAGCAACGCCATAAATAATCAATATAATTGATGGTGGTATCAGCAAACCTAATGTTCCCGAACCCGCTAAACTACCTAGTAAGATTTTTTCAGGATAATTTCTTTTTCTTAATTCGGGAATAGACATCTTGCCTACTGTTGCAACAGTTGCTGCCGAAGAGCCTGAAATTGCTGCAAATAATGCACATCCGACAACATTAACATGGATTAAACCTCCCGGTAATTTTTGCATCCAAGGAGATAGTCCTTTGAATAAATTTTCAGAAAGCTTTGTCCTAAATAAAATCTCACCCATCCAGACGAATAGTGGTAATGCGGTAAGTGTCCAAGAGGATGATGTGCCCCATATTGTTGTAGCCATCGCATCACCGACTGGTCTTGAGGTAAATAACATCATGCCAATAGCCGATACACCAATCATACTTAACGCAACCCAAATTCCGGATCCTAAAAAAAATAGCAAAACACTGATAAAGAAAATTGTTAAAAGTATCTCGGTCATTTAATCTTTTTTGATGGTTAAAATAAATTGATGAAAAACGCTTATAAAAAAAATTGTTGATCCAATAGCTACACTTGTTTGAGGAATCCAAATCAAAATTTCATCTGCTCCTTCACTTCGTTCTTGAAATTTATAGGATATAATTAACATTTTAACGAAGTAAAAAGCTAGGTATCCTGAAAAAAAGCTTGCAATACTTAAACACCAGGTTTCAATAAATTTTTTCTTTGTGCCTGATAATTTTTCTAAAAAAAGTGTAATCCGAATATGCCCTCCTTCTACAAATGTGTACGCTAATGCAAAAAAAGATGCAGCTGCCATACAATAACCTGAATACTCAGCAAGACCTCTTATATAAAAACCAAATATTCTCGACGAGATACCAATAAGAATAAAAACTGCTACTAAAATTAAGAAAAAAGCAGCGACATAACCTGAAAATTTATAGAGTTTATTTAAATTTCTACCTAGTGATTTTAACATAACAATTTAAGGCCACTCAAATTTTAAGTGGCCTTAATTTTAAGAATTGAATTATTTATAACTTGATAAAACAGCAGCTCCTCTTGAACCAGCTTTTTGAGACCATTCCTTAGCCATAGTCTCTCCAACTTTTTCAAAATGAGCTTGTAGTGGTGCATTTACTTTACCGACTACCATACCAGCATCAGCTAAAGCTTTTTTATCACCAACGTTGCCTTGTTTTGACAATTGCCAACCTTTTCTTTCAGCTAAAGCTGCTTGTTTCATAACAAGATCTTTAGTTGCCTGATCTAATTTATTCCAAGCATCTTTATTCACAATTATCATGTTTTTTGGAAACCAAGCTGCAATATCATAAAAATATTTCACACCATTTTCCCAAATTTTTGAGTTTTTACCTGTAGTAGGTGATGTGATCATACTTTCTACCGCACCTGTAGAAAACGCCTGACTAATTTCAGCAGCCTCTATTTTTGTAGGAGCCATTCCTGTTAGCTCAGCAATTCTAATAGTAGCAGAATTATAAGCTCTAAATTTAAGACCTTTTAAATCTTCAACAGAGTTAATTTCCTTTTTACTATACAAGCCTTGCGCTGGCCACGGCACAGCATAAAGAAATACCAAGCCTTTCTCGTCTAATCCTTTAACGATTTCGTCTTTTGACGCCTTATATAACTTCATTGCATCGGCGTAAGACGTTGCTAAGAATGGTTGAGAGTCTACTTCTAAAAGTGGATCCTCTTTTCCTAAAGCTGACATAAATCTCTCACCAATTTGAGCTTGACCTGTTCTTACTGCTCTAAAAATTTCTCCACCTTTAAACAACGAACCACCAGGGTGTGTTACAATTGTTAACTTGCCACCACTTTTTTCAGTAACATTTTTTGCGAATTCAGCTGCATTTGCAGAATGAAAGTTCCCCGCCCCATAAGCTAGAGCCATGTCCCATTTCTCTGCAATTGCAAGATTAATTGACAAAATTAATGAAACTAAAATAGTTGATAAATATTTTAAGAATTTCATTTGTCCTCCATTTTTATTAAGACTATTTCATTATGTATTAAAATAATTATCAATAAAAAAATAATACTACTTTTAATTGAATTATTTTAAATATTTTATACTATGCTATTACTTTGTTAGAAGAAGCACTCATATTAGTTCAGATTATTTTTATCGATATAATCTTGGCAGCAGATAATGCAATTATCATTGGTTTGATTGCTGCAAACTTTGCACCAAAACATAGAAGGCAAATTATTTTATGGGGAGTGGCTGGTGCTTTAATATTTAAAGTTATTTTTGCGTTATTTGCAACTTACTTGTTCAAATTTTATTTTATCAAAATTTTAGGTGGTTTACTTTTAATCTGGATTGTTAATGATTTAAGAAAAGATCTTTTTGAAATAAAGAAAGTAAAGTCGCCAACAAAAAAGTCTAAAGAACCATCTTATATTCAAAGTGTTTATAAAGTTTTATTTGCAGACATTACAATCAGTTTTGACAATGTTATAGGCGTAGTTGGAGCTGCCAAAGGTAATTTTGGCTTTATGATATTTGGACTGGTTTTATCAGTAATTTTAACAGGGGCAATGGCGACATATCTTGCAAGCTATATTCAAAAACATTTATGGATTGCCTATGTTGGTTTAGGTTTTATTCTTTTAGTTGCCCTTCAATTAGTAATTGGAGGTTTAGTAGATTTAGAAATTTTATCGATCAACGAGCAATTTAAGAAATATTTTTAATACGAATGTTTTTTAGTTGGATATTTCTTAGATCTTACCTCTGAAGCATATTTTCTTAATCCAGCATTGATATATTTTTTTACGTTTAGATATTGTTTAACAAATTTTATTTTTGTTTGGTTTAGACCAATTAAATCATCCGTAACAAGAACCTGACCATCGCAATGAACAGACGAACCAATTCCAATTGTTGGGATATTTAAATTTTTTGTAATTTGTTTTGCTATCGGTGTTTTTATACATTCCAAGACAATTGCAAAAACTCCATTATTTTGAAGTAATAAAGCATCATTAATTAATTGATTGATCTCTTTAGTGGTCTTTCCTTTAGATTTAAATTTACCTTTAGTTGATTGGGGTAGTAATCCAAGATGGCCCATCACAGGAATTTTATTTTTGGTTAGTAGTTTAATTTGATGGATTATTTTTTTTCCACCTTCTAACTTCACTGCATCACACTTGGTTTCCTTAATTATTTTTTTAGCATTATTTAGAGCAGCGTTTGTTGTTGAATAAGTATTAAATGGCATATCAACAACCATTAAACTTTTTTTTACTCCCAGTCTTACGCTTTTAGAATGATTAATCATTTCTGTTAGAGTAACTTTTCTGGTAGTTGAATAATTGTACAATACTGAACCTAGCGAGTCTCCCACAAGTACAATATCAACATATTTATCTACCTCTTCTGCAATATTTTTTGAATACGCAGTAAGACAAACAATTTTAGATTTATTTTTTTTATTAAGAATTTTTTTTATTTTTTTCATTCAAGCTCAATGGTGCTCGGCGGTTTAGATGTAACATCATAAACTACTCTATTTACTCCTCTTATGCTATTTACAATTTTATTTGAAATCATTTGAATAAATGATTTTTTGAAGTCATAAAAATCAGCCGTCATTCCATCCTCAGATGTAATTGCTCTTAATAAACACAAATATTCATAAGTTCGATTATCACCCATGACGCCTACTGTTTTGACTGGAAGCAATGCAGCATAAGCTTGCCAAATCTTATTATATAAATTGTGCTCTCTTAAAGCTTGAATAAAATAATTGTCAGCTTCTTTTAAAATTTTGATTTTTTCTTTAGTAATTATGCCAGGCATTCTGATCGCCAGTCCAGGTCCTGGAAACGGATGTCTTAAAATAATTTCTTTACTAAGTTTTAATTCTAATCCCAATTTTCTAACTTCATCTTTAAATAAAAATTTCAATGGTTCTACCAATTTAAGTTTCATTTTCTTTGGTAAACCACCTACATTATGATGAGATTTGATCTTTGAGGTTTGGCTTCCAGTCACTGACTTACTTTCAATAAGATCTGGATAGAGTGTTCCTTGTGCTAAAAATTTTACATTTTTTATTCTTTTAGCATATCTTTCAAAAATTTTGATAAATAAATTTCCGATTATTTTTCTTTTTTTCTCTGGATCAGAAACATTCTTGAGCTTTCTCAAAAATTCATTCTCTGCATTCACATAAATCAGATTAATTTTCAATTTTTTTTTAAAAGTTTTAACTACTTGTATTTCCTCATTTTTTCTAAGAAGACCTGTGTTGACAAAGATACAAAATAATTTTTTGCCGATTGCTTTATTTAATAGTTGAGCGACAACGCTGCTATCAACTCCACCTGATAATGCACATATTACTTTATTTTTACCTACTAAATTTTGAACATCTTTTATCAATCTAATCTTTTGATCTTTTGATGACCAATTTCTTTTAATTTTACATATCAAGAATATAAAATTATTTATTAATTTTTTTCCATTTTCTGTATGAGTAACTTCGGGATGAAACTGGACACCATAAAAATTTTTTTTCTTATTTTCGATAATTGCAAATTTAGAGTTTTGACTTGAGGCAATAACGTTAAAATTTTTGGGAAGTTTCGAAACTTGATCAGCATGACTCATCCAAACTTTATTAATATTTTTTTTATTAAAGAAGTTTTTTATCAAAATACTTTCCCTCTTTTTGCGAATATTTGCTAATCCAAACTCTCTATATTTTGATTGTTTAACTCTGCCACCGTTAAGTTTTGATAAAATTTGATGACCAAAACAAATACCTAAGACTGGTATTTGATTTTCGATAATCCTTTTATCAAAAGAATATTTATTAATTTGGTAAACATTTAATGGTCCGCCTGATAAAATTATTCCTTTAATTGAATTATCAACATTTTTATTTTTAACCTTTTTATGACTAATAATTTCGGAATAAACTCCTGACTCTCTTATTCGCCTGGCTATTAACTGAGTAAATTGTGAACCAAAATCTATTATTAAGATTTTGTTCAAATTCTTATCAAGACTCATTTTTTTTGGGTTCTATATTTGCAAGGGTGTCTAAAATTTCTTTATTTTCATTACAGAGTTTTTTGCAAACTTTAGAAAAAGTATTAGATAAATCTTTTACTTTTGAATAATTAGATCTCTCTAAAGCTATTTTCATAGACATTAATATTGCCTCTTCGTTGTTGGGTTCAATTAATAATGTTGCTTCCAAATTTTTTTCTTCTTTATCTTGATCTTCTTGAATGTTGTAAATTTTTGCTAAATAAAGATAAGAATTTGAGTCTTTAGGATTAAATACTATTCCTCTTTCAAACATAAACCTAGCATCCTCATATTTTTTATCTTTGAATAATTTTAGACCTTTATTAAAAAAATTTTCATCCGCTATAGCAATACTCATGCTATTGATCATTAAATATAATAAAGAAATTAATTTAAATATTTTTGTCATCAGTATTTACTATCACTTTTAACGATATCAACATTATGAACCATACTTTCATAAAATCCAGCTTTTGTAATTTTAACAAATTGCGGTTTATATCTTAAATATTTTATCTGTTTGGAACCAAGATAACCCATAGATGATCTTAATCCACCAACTAATTTAAAAACAACTTTATCAACTTTACCTTTATATTTTGCTAATCCTTCTACTCCCTCAGGCACATACTTTGAGCTGTCTTTTTGTTTTTTTTGAAAATATCGATCAGCCGAGCCTTTGTTCATCGCTCCTACCGAGCCCATGCCTCTAAAACTTTTAAATAATTTACCATTTTTTTTTATGAGTTTACCCGGCGTTTCATCAGTTCCTGC
The DNA here is from genome assembly GCA_902597675.1 of uncultured Pelagibacteraceae bacterium. Classification (GTDB taxonomy): domain Bacteria; phylum Pseudomonadota; class Alphaproteobacteria; order Pelagibacterales; family Pelagibacteraceae; genus Pelagibacter. The sequence goes on from CACJYR010000010.1 coordinate 30,607, forward strand.
AAACAATGAACCTATCATGACTGCATCAGCGCCAGCAGCAAAAGCTTTAGCGAGGTCACCTGAGTATTTTATCCCTCCATCAGAAATAATTTTTACATTTTTATTCTTTATGCCGTTTCTCACATTTAATATTGCGCTTAATTGAGGAACTCCAATACCCGCAACCAACCTAGTTGTGCAGATAGAACCGGGACCAATCCCAACCTTAATTATATCAACGCCTAATTTAAGTAAAAATTTAGCTGCATCTGGTGTTGCTATATTTCCAGCACATAGAGCTGTTTTTTTATCTTTAATTTTTTTGATAAATCTAATTATTTCGGAAACTTTTTTGGTGTGTCCGTGAGCAGTGTCCACAACAATCATATCCAATTTTTCTTTTAAAAGTGCCTCAGCTCTTTTGAACTCGTTGGGTCCCGCTCCCACAGCTGCACCTACTAGTAATTTTTGTTTTTTTACTTTCTTAACTTCGAGAACTTGTTTTTTGATATCTAAATTTCTGTGGATTATTCCTAGTCCACCAGATTTTGCAATAGCAATAGCCATTTTGCTTTCGGTTACGGTATCCATTGCTGATGATAAAAGTGGGATTTTAAGTTTTAATGAGTCTGTTAATTTTATACTCGTATCAACCTCTGAGGGTAATATTTCAGAGTACTTAGGAACTAAAGTAACGTCATCAAAGGTAAGTGCTTCTTTTATAGGAACCATAATCTTTTATATATGATTCCTTTTAAATTAAAAGTGTCTATCTAAGATTTTTACAAATAATAAAACTCTCTTTAGAGTCTTTGCGACTCGACTTAGGTTTAAAAACCTTTACTTCTTTAAAAATTTTTTTTCCTAGTGCGACAATTTCATTAAAAGATCTGCCCATAAATATTTTAGCAATAAAGATGCCCCTTTCAGATATTACATCTTTTGAAAATACCATCGCCTCTTTACATAACTCTCCAGTTTGAATTGCATCAACATCTTTTATTCCGGTCGTATTTACTGCCATATCAGACATAACCACATCAATTGGATTGTTGAGATTTTTTTTTATTTTCTCTTGGATATTGGGCTCTGTGAAATCACCCTCAATTTGAATAGTGTTTTTAATTTTTTCCATTTTTTTTAAATCTATCGAGATAATTGTTCCATTTTTTACAACCTTTGAAGCATATTGAGACCAACTTCCTGGTGCAGCACCAATATCTATTACAGAAATTCCACCCTTAAAAACTTTAAACTTTTCATCAATTTCAATTAATTTATATGCAGATCTAGCTCTGTAACCATCCACTTTGGATTGACGAACATAAGTATCTCTTTTTTGTTTATTAATCCAATTTTTTGATATTTTATTTTTTTTCAACTAGGTATCAAATCTTAAACTTTTATTAATCTTTTTATTGTCTAAAGTTTCTAATTCTATCTTTATACTTTTATCTACCCGCATATCTTTACCATCTTTCCATATTCCAGCTGCAAGATGCATTATACCTATTTTGTAATTGGGAAGATATGGTTCTACAAATGTTTTTTGATTTTCATCATATTTTGGTAAAAGATTACTAGTGATCCAATTACAATTTAAGGGTAAAAATTCTGTTTCAAGATCATCAATATAGACTGACATATTAATCGCTAATCCTTCAGAACCAAAAATATTTCCAGCCTTTAGTGTTTCTGATAAATTTTTTTGCCACAAGCTCCACCCTTTTGAGTTTTTTTCCAAAGAAAACACGCCAATATTAATATGTGGAGCAAAAGCAAGTTTTCTAGCTTTGTCAGTACCAATTCTTGATTTTATTGCGTGTTTAAAATTTTGGGATTTGATTATCGCTAATTTTCCAAATAACCAATTTACTTTTGAGGTGATTTTGTAACCAGGTCCTATTGTTTGTGTAATACCCAACTTACCATTGTCACAAGCTTGAAAATAAAGCTCAATGGAACTCCAATCATTTACCCAAGCATCACAATCAATCCACAAATATTTTTCATAGTTTGGAAAATATTTAGGTAAAAATGCTCTTGAAACTTGGCTTTTAAGCCATTCCTTTTCTTTAACTTTAGATTGAGGAACTTCAATATCCCACTCTGCAGGTTTAATTTCATCTACTTTAGTAGATAATTTTTCTTTTTGATCTTTGTTTAAGCCTGCATCTAAAATACAGATCGCAACATTCTCACTTTCTTTGAATCTTTTAATAGAATTAATTAATTCTTCTAATAAAGGAAAATAGTTAGCATCAGCAAGAGAGACTATTGTGTTTTTTTTCATTAAAGTATGTCTTCAAGATCATCATCCTCTTGAATTTTGTCATTTTCATGTTGTTTTTTTAATTTTTGAAAATGAAAAAAGCTAATTGGTAATAAAAGCACATAAACTAGAGAACTTATTGCAATTACATTAAATGTATAAACTAACAATAATCCAAAAAATAGAACTATACCAAATAATAAAAATATTGTTGTTCTTCTTGGTATGACAATTTTTTTAAATGAATAACTTGGAAATTTACTTATGAGAAGCAATGATGTTGCCACAAAAAATATTGGAACAATGATATTAAAATTTAGTTGAATATAATCAAAACCACTCAGGCTTATTATTAATGGAGTTAACAATAATATTGCACCAGCTGGAGATGGCACTCCTTCAAAAAAGTTATCTTTCCAGGAAGGTTCCTGATTAGAATTAACATTAAACCTTGCTAATCTTAAAGCAACACAAATTACATAAACTAAACATAGTAACCATCCAAATCGACCTAGGGTATTTAATTTCCAGAAATACATAATGAATGCTGGAGCAACCCCGAAACTTATTACATCCGTTAAAGAGTCTAATTCTTTTCCAACTTTTGAGGTTCCCTTTATAAGTCTTGCTATTCTCCCATCTAAGCCATCAATCAAAGCAGCAAAAATTATTGCAATAATTGCTATTTCAAATCTTCCATCCAAAGCAAATCGAATTGAACTTAAACCAATACATACACCCATCAGGGTTAGCATATTTGGTAAAATCATTCTTGCACTTTTTTTATCTGGTACAATTTTAAGATTTGGTTTTTTTTGCTCCATATTATTTTTTTGCAAGTAGTGTCTCACCTGAAATAGCTTTTTGACCAACTTTTACAAGCGGCTCATAATTTTCATAATAGATATCAGCTCTACTACCAAATCGTATCATGCCAATACGATCTCCTTGTTTCAACTCTTGATCTTTATTAGACTCACAAACTATTCTTCGTGCAACCAGTCCAGCTATTTGAACAATTATAATTTCATTGTTATGAGGGTCTTTAATTTTGAAGTAATTTCTCTCATTATCTTCACTTGCTTTATCCAGTGAAGCATTTACAAACTTACCTGGCTTATATAAAATTTCCTCAATCCTCCCTGCACATGGAGTTCTGTTTACATGACAATCAAAAACATTCATGAAAACACTTATCTTCTTAAATTTTTTATTCTCTAGACCAAGTTCTTTAGGCCCATCAACGTCTTCAACTTTAATCACCTCACCATCTGCTGGACTAACAAGATAATTATCATCATCTATAATAACTCTATCTGGATCTCTAAAAAAATAATAAACCCAAATAGTTAAGACTAAACCAATAAGACCTAAGAAATTACTAAAAATATAAAATACTATTGTGATTATTCCGGCTATAACTAAAAATTTATAACCTTCAGCGTGAATTTTTGGAAATATCTTACTAAACATATTCTTCTATTTGATAATTTGTCATTAATATGTATATAAAATCGCGAAATTCAATTATTAAGATAAAAATATAAGTGAGCAAAATTAGCGTTAAAAACCCAATAGTAGAGTTAGATGGCGATGAAATGACCAGAATAATCTGGGAATTTATCAAGAAAAAATTAATACTTCCGTATTTAGATCTTGGCATCGAATATTACGATTTAGGAATGAAAAGTAGAGATGACTCTGATGATCAAATCACTATCGACTCTGCTAATGCAATTAAAAAAATTGGTGTTGGTATCAAATGTGCAACCATAACTCCAGATGAAGCACGAGTTGAAGAGTTTAAATTAAAGAAAATGTGGAGATCTCCAAACGGAACTATCCGGAATATTATTGGAGGAACTGTATTTAGAGAACCCATAATTTGTTCTAACATTCCAAAACTTGTACCCTCTTGGTCCGATCCAGTAGTGATCGGGAGACATGCATTTGGAGATCAATATAGAGCAACAGATTTCAAAGTGCCTGGCAAAGGTAAGATGGAAGTAAAATGGACCTCTGAAGATGGTAAAGATGAAATTAAATATGAAGTATTTAATTTTACAGGACCAGGGGTTGCGCTCTCGATGTATAATTTAGATAAATCAATTGAGGATTTCGCAAGATCCTGTTTTAGTTATGGATTAATTAAGAATTGGCCAGTTTACTTATCAACTAAAAATACAATTTTAAAAAAATACGATGGGAGATTTAAAGATATATTTGAAGAGGTCTATAATAAAGAATTCAAGAAAAAATTTGAGGATGCAAAAATTACTTATGAACACAGATTGATTGATGACATGGTAGCGTGTGCAATGAAATGGAGTGGCAAGTATATATGGGCATGTAAAAATTATGATGGTGATGTTCAATCAGATACCATGGCTCAAGGCTATGGCTCACTTGGTTTAATGACAAGTACACTGCTTACACCTGATGGAAAAATAATGGAGGCAGAAGCAGCACACGGAACAGTAACCAGGCATTACAGAATGCATCAACAAGGTAAAGAAACTTCCACAAATCCAATTGCTTCGATTTTTGCATGGACAAGAGGATTAGCACATAGAGGAAAACTTGATAGCAATGATGAGCTAATTAAATTTGCAAACACAATTGAAAAAGTTTGTATTGAAAGTGTTGAAAATGGCTCCATGACAAAAGATCTTGCAATATTGGTTGGACCCTCAAGTAAATATCTAACAACTAATCAATTTCTGGATGTAATTGATAACAATCTTAAACAGAAGCTAAATTAAAGCCTTTAGTTTTTCAAAAGCCTCATCAATTTTGTTTTTATCCTGTCCCCCTGCTTGGGCAAAATCTTTTCGGCCACCCCCACCTTTGCCACCAATAATTTCTGAACCTAATTTTGCAAATTTTACAGCATCATATTTATCAACCAGTTTTTCAGTGACACCAACTCCTAAACCAACTTTATCTTCACTACTTGCAAAGACAATTACAATTCCATCGCCAAGTTCTTTTTTTCCACTATCAACTAATTTTCTCAGATCTTTAGGGGGTAAATCTTGAACTTTTTGAAATCGAACTTTTATATCCTTTATTTTTTGATCATTAATAATATTTTTTGTTTTATCTTGAAGAACTGAATTAACATTCAATTGTTCAAGTTGTTTTGAAAGATTTTTTATAATTTCTTTTAAATCTTTATTATCAACTTTCGGTTTACCTCCAAGTTTTATTATTTGTGATGATAAGTCTTTGATAGTCTCCTCATCCTTTTGTACAGATAAAGTTGAAAGCTTTTCTTTATTCTTAATAAAATCCTCAAGCTGTTTATCTCTTAAAGCCTCAACTCTCCTTACTCCTGCAGCAATAGATGATTGACTGACAGTTTTAAATTTTCCAATATCTCCAGTATTTTTTACATGGGTTCCACCACATAATTCTGTTGAGAAATAAGTATCTTTTTCCTTACCCATTGAAACAACACGAACTTCTTCACCATATTTTTCACCAAAAAAAGCTAACGCTCCCTTTTCTATTGCAGCTTTAGGTGTCATAATTCTTGTGGTCACTTCAGAACCATTTTTAACATATTCGTTAACTAATTTATCTATTGTCTCTAATTCCTCATTAGTAATCGGTTTCATGTGACTAAAGTCAAACCTCAAACGATCTGGTGCAACTAATGATCCTTTCTGCATCACGTGCTTACCTAAAGTTCTTCTTAAAGACTCATGAAGTAAGTGAGTTGCAGAATGATAAGCTTTTAAATTGTTTCTTCTCTCAACATCAATTTTCATTTCAACTACATCATTAATTTTAATTTCTCCAGTTTTCACTGATCCATAATGAACAAATAAATCTCCAAGTTTTTTTTGCGTATCCTCAACTTCAAAAACTGAATTTCCAGAAACTATTGTACCTTTATCCCCGAGCTGTCCTCCTGACTCACCATAAAAAGGAGTTTGATTAGTTATAATCATTCCTTCTTCTCCAGTAGATAATGATTTTGATTCCTGATTGTTTTTAATTAAATTTAACACTACTCCCTCAGATTGATTAGACTCGTATCCCAAAAATTCTGTAGGACCAGTTTTATCTTTAATTGAAAACCAAATTGCTTCCTCTGAGCTGTCCCCAGATCCTTTCCAATTCTTTTTTGCAAGTTCTTTGCTTTTTTTCATCAACTCATCAAATTTTCGATGGTCAACTTTTAATGATTTATTTTTTAAAATATCTTCTGTGAGATCTAATGGAAAACCATAAGTGTCATATAATTTAAAAGCTACTTCACCTGATAACACTTTATCAATTTTTGAAATTTCATCATTCAAAATTTTAATTCCTCGATCAAGTAAAACTAAAAATTTTTCCTCTTCCATTTTTAATGTTTCTGTTATCAAAGACTCGGATCGCTCTAACTCTGGATAATTTCCAGACATTTCATTTTTTAAAGATTCAAAAATTTTGTAAAAAATAGGTTCTTTTGATCCCAATAAATGAGAATGCCTCATACCTCTTCTCATAATTCTTCTTAAGACATATCCGCGACCCTCATTGGATGGCAGAACACCTTCAGCTAAAAGAAATGAACTTGCTCTTAAGTGATCAGCAATTACTCTAAAACTTGATATGTTATTATCAGCTTGTTTAACTTTAGTTACATCTGATATCGAACTTATTAATTTCTTAAAATGATCAGTTTGATAATTGTCGTGTGTGCCTTGTAAAAGAGCAGCTATTCTCTCTAATCCCATTCCGGTATCTACAGATGGTTTGGGTAAATCTATTCTTTTATCTTTTGAAACTTGTTCATATTGCATAAATACCAAGTTCCAAATCTCAATAAAACGATCTCCATCTTGATCCTTTGTTCCTGGTAAACCACCTTTTAAATGATCACCATGATCATAAAATATTTCTGAGCAAGGTCCACAAGGACCTGTTTCACCCATTGACCAGAAATTATCTGACGTCGAAATTCTGATAATTCTATCATCTTTAAAACCCGCTATTTTCTTCCAAAAATTGAAGGCTTCATCATCTTCATGAAAAACTGTTACATAAAGTCTATTTTTATCTAAACCAAAATCTTTAGTGATTAAATTCCATGCAAGTTCAATTCCTCTCTCTTTAAAATAGTCCCCGAAAGAAAAGTTTCCCAACATTTCAAAGAAAGTATGATGTCTTGGAGTGTAACCAACATTCTCTAAATCATTATGTTTACCTCCTGCTCTGACACATTTTTGAGAAGTGGTAGCTCTTTGATAATCTCTTTTCTCTAAACCGGTAAATACATTCTTAAATTGTACCATTCCAGAATTGGCAAACATTAATGTCGGATCATTGTTTGGAACTAAATTACTAGACTCAACAATCTTATGATCATTCTTTTCAAAATATTTTAAGAACGTACTTCTTATCTCATTTAATGATTTCTGAGCCATATTTTTAAAATACAGCTTTTTAATTTTATGTCTACATAACAGTAAAGGGGGAAAGGCGCTTAAATTAGGCGTTTATGTTTAACATACATAGCATTAGCTCAAAACAGTTAAGTAGACAATTTAAAATTAAGAAAAGATTAATCAGATAAATCAAATAACTATTTCCATTACCTAGACAGCTGATTAGAGGCTTGATATAATTTCGCTCATGAAAAAAATCCATGACGATTTTTTAAAACCACCTCAACAGCAATTAAATAATCTAATAAAGTATTATCAAGCTGGACGGTATGTTGATGCTGAAAAACTATCATTATCTATCACTCAAGAATTTCCTAAACATCAATTTGCTTGGAAAGTGCTTGCCGTTTTGCTCAAACGAAATGGAAGGATAAATGAATCTTTAATTGTCAGTAAAAAATCTGTGCAGTTAGACCCACAGGATGCCGAAGCACACAATAATTTAGGTGTCCTACTGCAAGAACAGGGAAAATTATACGAAGCTGAAAAAAGTCATAGAAAAGCGATTGAGCTAAAACCAGACTATGCCGAAGCCCACAACAATTTGGGTAACACGCTGAAACAGCAGGACAAATTAGATGGGGCCGAAAAATGTTATAAAAAAGTGATAACATTAAAACCTGACTATGCTAAAGCCCACAACAATTTGGGTATACTACTAAAAGAACAAGGCAGAATAAAAGAGGCTGAAGCAAGCTATGCACAAGCGATAAAACTAAAACCAGACTATGCCGAAGCCCACTACAATTTAGGTGTGTTACTGCAAGAAGAAGAAAGATTGGACGAGGCTGAGACAAGCTATAATCATGCACTAACGCTTAAGCCTGATTTTACTGATGCATTGCAGAACAGATGGATGATATTATTTAGCCAAAAAAGATACGAAGTTGCACTAAAAGATGCCGACTTAATTACTTCCAAAAGTAATAGAGCATTTGACTTAATAACTCTGTATGCTTTGGGACGAACAGATGAGATTTATAAAAGAATTGAAACCCAATCTAATATTGATAGCGAAAATTTAGATATTGCTGCTTTTGCTGCATTTGTTGCTGAGTCAGAGAAAAAACCTACCGCATACAATTTTTGTCCTAATCCGATGGACTTTATACATATTTCTAATATCTCCTCTCACATTGAAAATTCTACTGAGTTTATAACAGAAGTAATAGGTGAGCTAAATAATATAAAAACTATTTGGGAACCACATGGAAGAACTACTCGTAAAGGATTTGTAACGGATAAAAAATTTAATTTATTTGAGAATTGTTCGGTAAAATTATCAAAACTTAAAGGGATTATTTGTGATGAAATAAATGCTTATTATTTAAAATTTCAAAAAGAGACGTGCTCTTTTATTAAAAAATGGCCATCTGAAATTTTTCTTAATGGATGGCATGTCGTTTTAAAAAAACAAGGATACAATACTGCACATATTCATCCAACTGGGTGGTTAAGTGGGGTAATTTATTTAAAAGTGGTTCCAGCTCTTGAAAAAAATGAAGGTGCGATTGAATTCAGTTTGAATGGCCAATATTATCAACACAAAAAATCTCCTTACTTTATATTTCAACCTGAACTGGGAGATATAGTTTTTTTCCCTTCATCGCTCTTTCATAGAACTATTCCATTTACGACAGATACAGATAGAATTATTGTATCATTTGACTTAATACCAGATACAGCCAAACACTAAATTTTGAGACTTAATTAAAAGAAAAAAATTTAAAACTCATAAGCGAAATTATATCTACAAAACTGAAAAAATAAGTTAGCATTGAACTCTTTTTTTAACTTATCTTGATTGTACGATTTTATGATCATTCTTTTCAAAATATTTTAAGAATTTATTTCTTAATTTTATTTTATGATCTATTCACCATACTTTAAGATACAGCTTTTTTATTCTATGTCTAGTTAGGGATAAAGGGGGAAAGGCGCTTATAACAAGCGCCTTTTATAATTTAAAGATGACCTTTAATTTTAGTTCTTTTTGGAAGGAGTAGCTTCTTTTGCAGCCTCTTCTTTTTCAGCTACTTTCTTCTCTTTTTCAATTTTTTCAGGACTTAATGGATTTCCTTCAATTTTCTTTGAAATCACTCCTGCTTTTTCTCTAATTGCCATTTCTATTTCTGCAGCAACTTTAGGATTTTGAGCAAGATAAGTTTTTGCATTTTCTCTACCTTGACCTATTTTTTCACCTTTATAAGCATACCATGCTCCTGATTTTTCAATAATGTCAGCTTTAGCACCTAGGTCAACTAACTCACCCATTTTGCTAATTCCTCTGCCATACATTAAGTCAAACTCAACAACTTTAAATGGTGGTGCAACTTTATTCTTAACTACTTTTACTCTTGTAGTGTTTCCAATAATTTCATCTTTATCTTTGATAGCACCAATTCTTCTAATATCCATTCTTACAGATGAATAAAACTTCAACGCATTTCCACCTGATGTTGTTTCTGGACTTCCAAACATAACTCCAATTTTCATTCTAATTTGGTTAATGAAAATCATCATTGTGTTTGTATTTGAAATTGAACCAGTTAATTTTCTTAAAGCCTGACTCATTAATCTTGATTGAAGACCAACATGATGATCACCCATCTCACCTTCAATTTCAGCTTTTGGAGTTAAAGCTGCAACAGAGTCGATTACGATAACTGAGATAGAGCCTGATTTTACTAGCGTATCAGCGATTTCTAAAGCTTGCTCACCTGCATCTGGTTGAGAAATTAAAAGTTCTTCAGTATTCACTCCTAATTTTTTCGCATAGACTGGATCTAAAGCATGCTCCGCATCAACGAATGCACAAATTCCACCCGCCTTTTGAGCTTCAGCAACTACTTGTAATGCCAATGTTGTTTTTCCAGAACTCTCTGGTCCATAAACTTCAATAATTCTTCCTTTAGGTAAACCACCTATTCCTAAAGCCAAATCTAAACTTAAAGAACCTGTAGATATCGACTCGATATCCATCGCTCTTTTTTCGCCCAGCTTCATAACTGAACCTTTTCCAAAATTGTCAGTTATCTGGCTAATCGCAGCATCTAATGCTTTGTTTTTTTCTTTAATATCCAATTCTTGATCTTTTGTAGATTTAACTACTTTTAAGTTATTTTTTGTCATTTTTTGCCTCTTTTCTTGCTTTTTTTAACACTCGAATCATAAAATAAATGTACACATTTTGTTCTCATTGGCAAGATATTTTATTCTTCCTCAAAAAATCAATAATTATCTTATTTTTAGGTAATCGCTGTTTAGCAACCCTAAGGACTTTAACAAATTAAACTGAGATAAAATGTAATTTCTCTCAGAATCTGCCAAAGAAATTTGAGCATTCAAAAGTAAAGAGTTGGATTGAATGACCTCTAAAGTTGTTCTTCCCGCTCCACTATTATATTCAGCTGTAATTCCTTCATTAGCAATTTCAGCAGCTTTAACTTGGGATTGAACAGAATTTAGTAAACTTCTATTAGATTGATAATTAGACCAGGCGCTAGCTACATCAGTTTGATTTTGTTTTACAGCACTATCTAAAATCAATCTTTTTCTATTTTCTAAACTTTGATTTTTTTTATATTTAGCAATGTTTTTACCACCTGAAAAAAAAGGCCAAGAAACAGTTGCTTTAACAGTATCTTTTTCTCTCTCATCATATGTTGTATTTAAATCTTCAGTATATGATCTTTCAAAAGATAATTTTGCAGTAGGTGCTAAATCAGATTTAGCTATTGATTTATCTTTAATAGATTGTTCATACTCTAATTTTGCAATTATTAAATCAGGATTATTTTTCTTTGAAAGCTCAATTGCTGAATTAAGATCTCCTGGAAGTTTGTAATTAACAATTGTACTTTTATCCAATGATTGTACATCATTAATGCTGCCTATAATATTTTCGTAATTTAATTTGCTGGTTAATAAGTCATTTTGTGCTTTAATAAATTGTGCCTCAGCGCCTGCTAAAGAGGATTCTGATTGAGAAACATCCGATAAAGAAATTTGACCTCTACTAAGTCTAATTCTATCAGTTTCAACTTGTCTACTTAAAAGCTCAACGTTTGCTCTATTAATTTCCAACTTTTCATTTGCTGAAATTAGTCCCGTATAAGCCTCTGTTGTTTTATATAATATGTCTTGTTCTTTTTTTAATAATTTTGCTTTTGCAAGATCAACACCTATCTTATTTTTTGCAAGATCTGCACCTCTTCCAAAATCTATCAAAGTTTGGGTAAGTGAAACTGATCTTGTTGACGGATCAACATCACTAATCGATGCGTCTCCCCCACCTTGATTGGTAAGTTTATTAGTTTCTTCCTGGCTTTCAGTTCCCTCAAGAGTAATTGTTGGCAAATAAGATCCTCTTGCTATATTTAGATCTTGTTCAGAAACATTAATATTTTCTCTTTCAGCGTTGAGTTCTGAGTTATTTTTAAAAGCTTTTGATAAAGCACTAGAAAAGGTTTCTGCATTTACTTCAGAAAATAAAAACAATGTCCCTAGAAAAATTAAAATTATTTTATTCATTTACTTTTATATACTGCAGATTTGATCTGATGGTTACTATTTAGATTGAAAATTATAGATGCATATTTAGGCATATTTCTAAACATATTCTGGGTTATTCTTTGATATGTCTGCATAAAATTGATGACATCTCCTCTGCTCATTATTTTTAAATTCGATTTTACTTTACTTTTCACCCAAAGTTTTCTCTCTTGTTTCAATCTCCATTTCTGAAGCAAACTAAAATTTTTCGCTCTTAAATAAATTAAACAATTAAGTTGGGAATATAAGTTTTTGTATTTTGATTTCAATTGCTGGTTCACGTATTTTCTCCAAATTTGTCTTTGATCTTTGGCTTTTTCCAGAGAATTGATATTTTTCTTTAAAGTATTATTTTTTTCTGATTTTGCACCAACGCACCACCCTTCGAAAATAATTACATCAGGTCTAACTTTTAAATCATACCAATTCTTTTTGTTAAATCGGTCATCTATTGCTTTGTTAAATGTTGGCAATTTCAGCCTTTTAAATTTTCTACTTTTTACCTTTCTAAAAAAACTCAATATCATATTAATATCATGTGTTCCTGGTACTCCTCTAGTAAAAAGCATTGGGTGAATTTTATTAGATAAATTTATTCTATCTTTTCTAGTTTTATAAAAATCATCTATAGAAATTCTAAAAACCTTTAATTTAAAGTACTTTGTTAAAATAATTTTGATGAGTGAACTAATGGTTGTTTTGCCTGTACCTTGGCCTCCTGCTAAACCGACAAAATAAGGTCTTTTTTTATCAGCTTTTTTACTAATCCAAAAACATAATGGAATTAAGAAAGACTTTATCATTCTTTCTTTATTTTTAAATTTATCTGCTTTTGTTTCTTGAGATTTAATAAACTTTAAACAATCTTTTTTTACCTTACCAAAGCATAAGCTGAATTGTTGCATGAAAATTATTTTTTATCCAATGGATGATTTTGACCGTCATTTACTGGAACTTCTTTCATATCAAAAGTATTTATTTCATCAATACAGCCAACATTAAATCCTGTCATTGCTGGATTGATCCTTGGATTGTGATGCGTGTAAATTCCGCATTCAGAGCAAAAATAATGTTTCGCTACTTTTGAATGAAATTGATAAAGTTTTAGTTTATCTTGGCCTTTTGTAATTTTAAAATCTTCATTTTTTACCATCGACATAATTGCACCTTTTCTTTTACAAATAGAACAATTGCATTTTATTACTTTAGCTAAATCTCCATCTAAATTAATTTGTGCTTCAACGGCTCCACAATGACATATTAATTTTTTCATATTGATGAATTGTTAAACTATCCTTGGTTGAAGTTATCCACAAGCATACAAAATATAGTTTTGATGTTCACGTTTTGATTCAGTTTTGATTCAATTACGGACTCAAAATACAACCTATTGACTGCATTGTATAACTGCGCTACAAATAAGAACAAAACAAGAACATGAAGCTCACTATTCCTTATTATCTACATAAAGCCGGTGCTGGTTTTCCATCGCCTGCCACTGATTATATCGAGGAAGATATCGATCTGAACATGCATTTAATCAAAAATGTTCCTGCCACTTTCATCATCCGAGTACAGGGAAAATCTATGGTTGATGTTGGGATTAATGATGGGGATTTATTAGTTGTCGATAAAAGTTTAAAGCCAAAAAACTTTTCAACCGTTATTGCAAATGTTCATGACGAACTTGTAGTTAAAACTTTAGTTCAAGAAAGAGATAAAAAATTTCTATCCTCAGGCTCTAAAGATTTTTCTAATAGAATTTTGATAAATGAAGAAGAAGATGTCTTTATTTGGGGGGTTGTGACTTATGTCATCCATTCAACGTACTAAAAAAATAGGCCTGGTCGATTGTAACTCTTTCTATGTTTCATGTGAAAGATTATTCAATCCAAGAATAAGAAAAAAACCTGTAGTTGTACTATCAAATAATGATGGTTGTATTATTTCTAGATCCAATGAAGCAAAAGCTTTGGGGATTAAAATGGGTGAACCTTATTTTAAGGCAAAAGATATTATTGTTAAAAATAAAGTTGAGGTTTTTTCATCAAATTATTCTTTATATGGCGATTTATCTAGAAGAGTAATGAGAACACTTAAAAGATTTAATACTGAAATAGAAGTGTATTCTATCGATGAAGCATTTATAGATTTATCCAATTTTCCAGACTCTGAAGTTGAAAAAGTTGGTAGAGAAATTAGAGAAACGGTTTTACAATGGACTGGTATTCCAACGAGTATCGGTATTGCTAAAACTAAAACTTTGAGCAAAGTTGCAAATCATATTGCCAAGAAGAAACAATCAGGGGTAACCAGTTTAATTGGAATAGAAAATTTAGACCCTATTTTAGAAAAAGTTGAAATAAATGATATATGGGGTGTTGGTAGGCAACTGACAAAATTCTACCAAAAAAATGGTATTTATAATGCTAAGCAACTTAAGAATAAATCTAATACCTGGATCAAAAAATGTTCTAATGTTTTAAGCTCTAGAACTGCAATGGAACTTAGAGGGATACCTTGTATCAATTTAGAAACTACCCAAACTAAAAGAAAGAGCTGTGTAGTTTCAAGATCATTTGGTAAAAGAATTGAAAAATTTCAAGAACTAAAAGAAGCAGTTGCCAATTACTGCTTGAATGCATCTGAAAAAATTAGATCAGAATCTTTAGTTGCAAAAGCAATTACAGTTTTTGTTCGAACCAGTCCTTTTCAAAGAGACTATGGTTATTATTCAAATGCTAAAACAATTGATTTTCCTATTGCAACAAACAATAGTATTGAAACTGTTAAGACTGCGGTTGCAATACTAGAAAGTATATTCAAAAATGGTTATCGCTATCAAAAAGCGGGTGTGATGCTAACAGGACTGCGTAATGACGATGGCAGAAAAAATTTATTTTCTTCTGAAAAAGATGAAAAAATAAAAAGTTTAATGCGGTCAATAGATAATACTAATTATAGATATGGCAGATCCACTTTAAGTCTTGCAAGTGCTGGCGTTCATAAAAAATGGAATATGCGAAGACAATATTCTTCTAAAATAGATACAGCTGACTTTTATTGTTTACCAACGATTAGAATTACTTAGTAAAATGACAATTAGCTTCAACTACTGTCCAAGAAGCTGAACCAAAAGGCCTATTACCAATATTTAAATAATGATGAACTATATCCCACTGATAACTATTAAGTTTACTTTTGTCTTGAGACCATTCTTTTAGTCTTTGTATATTTTCATGATCGGGAAATCTTGAAACATAGGCATATAACCATCCCCAATTACTACTTGATCGACTATTGAGATCTTGTTTTT
>CACJYR010000011.1 GCA_902597675.1 uncultured Pelagibacteraceae bacterium
TTTTTCATTTCTGAGAAGAAATGATTCTATCAATAATTTATTGATAAATATAGTCTCTAGTCACAGGGGTTGATCTATAATTTTTAGTGAGTTGAAATTGATAAACAACTTGATCACCCCACTTAAATGCCATTTCACAACCAGCGAGATAAAACTCCCACATTCTAAAAAATTTTTCATCGAACATTTGGATTATTTTATCTTTATTTTTTAAACAGTTTTCTTTCCAGTGTCTTAAAGTATGAGCATAGTGAAGTCTTAAAACTTCAATGTCGGTTACAATTAAGCCAGCTTTTTCAATAGGATTCGTTACTTCACTTAAGCTTGGTGTATAACCACCAGGAAAAATATATTTTGTAATCCAAGGATGAGGATCTCTTGGTGGGTTAACAGACCCGATAGTGTGAATTAACGAAACACCATCATCTTTCAACAATTTTTCAATTTGTTTAAAAAACTTTTTATAAAATTTCCTTCCAACGTGTTCAAACATACCAACACTTACTATTCTATCAAATTTCTCATCCAGCTCTCTATAATCCATCAGTTTAAATTTTACTTGGTTCTGTAAATTCATTTCTTTTGCTTTTTGATTACAATAGTTTAGTTGATTTTCTGATAGGGTTATTCCAGTAACTTCACACTTAGAATTTTTAGCAATATCAATTGCTAATGATCCCCAGCCACATCCTATGTCTAAAACTTTTTGGTCAGGTTTAATATTTAATTTTTTGATTATATGTTGAATCTTATTATTCTGTGCAGTTTCAAGACTATCATTTTCATTTTTAAAATAAGCACATGAATATTGTCTTTTGGGATCTAAAAACAAATCATAGAGATCATCTTTGATATCATAATGATGTGCAACATTCATTTTAGATTTTTTGATAAAGTTAAAATTGGTAAGATATCTGTAAGACCCCCTTAATTTATTTAAAAGATAACTAAAAATGTTTAACTCGTTTCTTCCAATATTCATCAATGCTAGATCTAAAAAATCTGTCAGAGATCCATTTTCGATAACTATATCTCCATTTGTATATGCCTCCCCAAAGTAAAGATCTGGATGGAAAAGTAATTTATAATGGAGTTTCTTATTAAGGATTTTTAATTTAATAGGATCGTCAGTTGGTTGCCCAATAATATAATCCTTGGAGTCAGCATCGGTCAGGATAAACCCTCCTTTTTTAAATACTTTAGTAAGAAATCTTGCTAAATACATCTCAAGCTGCCAATTTTGATTTTGTTTCAAAATTTAAATCTTTTAAACTCTGCAAAAGATTTCTCTCATCAACTTCGCTAAGTAGACTTAAAGGTGGTAATAGATTTCCATAAATTTTGTTCTCTTTTGAAAACAAAGTATGAAGAGCTGAAATTAAATTATATTTTTCAAAAGTATTTCTGACATTAACTAATTTTTGGTTTAGAGAATGATCTTTCTTTTCTTTAAAATCATCGTAAACTTTTCGAGCTAATTGAGATGTAGCATTGCAGGTTGCAGTAATAATACCTGAACAACCATTTTCTAATCCTTTAATTAATTTTGACTCTGAACCTGGCATAACTGAAAAATTTTCCAACTTTAACTTTTCAAATAAATTGTAAGAACTATCCTTTACACCTACAATTTGATCAGGAAATTTTTGAACTAATTTTTCTACACATTCAATACTAAATTTATATCCACACAATTTTTCAAAATTATAAAGTATAATTTTAGAATCTGGTATTGCATCAATAATTTTTGTGTAAAAGTTTATTACATCCTTATCTTGATATTTATAATAAGCTGGTGGCATGATTAAAAATTTTTTAAAATTTAGCGACACTGAAATTTTCATCAAATTAATTGTTTCATTTAAAGAATTTAAACCTGTCCCAATTAAATGTTTTTCTTTGTATTTACTTTCTGAAAGATGATTTAGTAATTTAATCTTTTCAGCGATGGGAATTAATTGCGCTTGGCCAGTGCTTCCAAATATTGCTGTGCCATGACAACCTTGATCAATTAAATTTTCTGCATGTGATATGGTTTTTTCAATATTTAAGCTTAAATCAGAGTTCAAAATTGACATTGAAGCTGCATATATCCCACTTATTTTTGTCATATTAAAAATTTATATAAAATATAAAAATTAGTAAAGTTTATAAATCGAATATGAAAATATTAGCTGTCCAAAATAGAATGGGAATCGGTGATACTGTGATCTTTTTACCTTTCATAAAGGCTATATCTGAAAAATATAATTCACCAATAAGTTTATTGGTAAAAGAAAATTCTAAGGCTAATGAGTTTTTATACGAGACAAATTATATTGATGAAATTCTTATTTTAGAAAGGGGTAAAAATTCTAATAAAAAAAGACATAATGGTTTTTTTGGTTCAATAAATTTAATTCAAGATTTAAAAAAATCTAATTTTGATAAAATTTTTATTTTTAATTCTTCTCTAAGATTTAACTTAGTTGCAAAACTATCTGGAATATCTGAAATTTATCAATACCCATTATTTAATAAAACTAACCAGCATATAATTGATACTCCAAAAAAATTTTTGAGAGATAAATTGAATATTAATGAGATTGGAGATCCTGAGATTCATATAAACGATGACACAATTTTACAATCAATTAAAAAATACAAAATTGATAAAAATGAAATTAATATACTATTAGGAATTGGTGGCTCTGGACCAACAAAAAGAGTTCCTCCCAAAATATTTATCAATTTTATAGATAAAATATCAAAAGTTAAAAAATGTAGATTTTTTCTTGCAACTGGAAAAAATAGTGATGAACAAATTATTTTAAATGAAATAATTGGATCAAAATTTAAAGACATATGTTTGCCTTTGGATGATTTACCAATCAAAGAAATATTGCCGATTATAAAGAACTGTAAATTATCTGTTTGTAATGACTCCAGTTTTAGTCACTTATCTGCAGCTTTAGGTATTAAAACCATAACTTTAATGGTTGATACTCCAATGATTTATGGAAATTATAACTCTAAAATGTTTCCCATTATTCCAGATGGTGAGGTAACAGTAAGTCATTTTACCTCTGGAAAAGACAAAATTAATCCACAGAAAATATTTGATAAAGTTATAGAGATATTAGATTAGGAAATATCGTTCAAAACTATATCTTTAGCTTCATTTACAATTGAAGACAATCTAGCAGTCTCCGGTGAAATATCCGGATGGATTTTTTTTTGTATTTTAACATAAGCTTTATTTACATCTTCTTTTGTGATTTTTTTATTCACATCTAAATTTAATATTTTATATGCTTCAGTTACTGAAATTGAAGATGAGTTATTTAGGTTCGATTGATTAAAAGAAAATCTTCCTGATCTTCTCAATGTTTGAATTAATCTATAAAGCGATATTAATTGAAAAATAGATAGACCTTTTAATTTCAATAATGCGAGACTAGCTAATGTAAAAGGCAACGTTAATAAAAAACGCCCACCGATTGCAAATAAAATTGCTAATACAATAAATCCAAGTATTAATAAAATCCTTAGACCCTTTGATATTTTTTTTGAAGAAATCTTAGTTATAAATTTCAATAGAAAGTATAAAATAGTCAAAATGACTAATGTATAAATTATGATATTCATATAGTTCTTCTTTTTTATGAAAGTACCACAACTTAGAAAAAAACTGGAAATAAAATCTTGTCACAATACAAGTTGGGAAGATAATTACAGCTGGATACATCAAAAAGATATTCTTGAGGTCTTAAAAGACAAAAATAAGTTAAATCCAGAAGTAAAAAAATACTTGATTGAAGAAAACAATCATACTGATTATCATCTTAAAGATACTAAAGACTTACAGAAAAAACTTTTTGATGAAATAAAGGGGAGAATAAAATTAGATGATGAATCTCTTCCTTTTAGAGACCATACTTATAATTATTGGACAAAAACCACAACAGAAGGAAATTATTCTATCAAACTACGTAAAAAAATTAATACAGATAATGTTGAAGAAATTTGGAACGGAGATAAAGAAAAAGAAAAATTAGGCGTTGAATATTTTGGAGTGGGAGATTTAGAAGTAAGCCATAACGATAAATTACTTGCATATTCTCTGGACACCAAAGGGTCGGAATATTACAAAATCTTCATAAGAAATATTTCAACAAATAAATTGGTCACAAAAGAAATTACGGACACATCTGGTAGTATTACTTTTAGTCTAGACGATAAATATATTTTTTACTCAAAATTAGATGAAAATCATCGTGCCCGAAAAATATATAGACATAAAATTGGAGACCATTTAAGTGAGGATTATTTAGTCTTTGAGGAAAAAAGTGAAGCTTTTACAGTTGGAATAAGCTTAACCTCTGACGAAAAATATTATCTAATAACAACTTCTGATCACAACACATCAGAACAATACTACTTTGGTGTTGATGAAATAACTCCAAAACCAAAATTAATTATTAAAAGACAAAGAGGGATTTTATACTCTATAAATTCTTGGGCTAATAATTTTTATAATCATACAAATAATAGTGCTGAAGATTTTAAGATTGATATCTCCTCAAGCTTAGAGAGCCAAAATTGGAAACCTTTTGTACCTTCAAAAAATGAGGTTTTAATTGGTGGTTGTGTGTTTTTAAAAAATTGGATAATTCGATCAGAAACTTCTGATGCATTAGATAAGTTATTTATTAGAAATATATCAACAAATTTTGAGGAAGAATTAATTTTTTCAGATGAAAAAGTATACGTACCAAATATTTCTCTTAAACAAAAAAATCGAAATACAGACGAAATTTACCTTGGATATTCATCGCCGAAAACTCCTTCAAGAGTTTATTCATATAATCTTTCAGATAAATCTAAAAAATTAGTTAAAGAACAAGAAATTCCATCAGGCCATAATTCAGAAGATTATATCGTAGAGAGAATTGAGTATAAATCTCATGATGGAAGAATGGTTCCTTTAACAATAACAAGACATAAGAAAACTAAGATTGATGGAACTGCAAATGTCTTATTATACGGTTATGGTTCATACGGAAATTCAATGAGCCCTAGTTTTTCATCTACACGTTTGAGTTTGATCAACAGAGATATCATCTGGGCTACAGCTCATATTAGAGGTGGAATGGAAAAAGGTATGAAATGGTGGAAAGAGGGAAAATTAACAAACAAAAAAAATACCTTTGAGGATTACATTTATGCAGCTAAATATTTAATTGAAAATAAATATTCTTCTGCAGGAAAGATCATTGGTATGGGTGGATCTGCAGGTGGATTATTAATGGGAGCAGTGGCAAACCAATCTCCAAAATTATTTTTAGGAATTATAATGGCGGTTCCATTTGTTGACTCTCTTACTACTAACCTTGATCACTCTCTACCATTAACAGTTGGTGAATTTGATGAGTTTGGTAATGCCAAAGATAATAAAGATCACTTTGATTATATATTTTCTTATGCTCCTTATAATAATATAAAAAAAATGGACTACCCTCATATGTTAATTACCACTAGTTTAAGTGACAATAGAGTATTGTTTGATGAGCCTGCTAAATTTACTGCCAAGCTAAGAGACTTAAAAACAGATAATAATTTATTACTTTTAAAAACAGAAATGGATGCAGGTCATGGTGGAAAATCAGGTAGAGATGGTGCTATAGAGGAAATAGCTTTAGACTATGCTTTTGCACTAAAAATTTCAAAAAAAATTTAATTTCTCAATCTTGAAAAAACTTAAATCGTTCCTACATAAATGATGTAGGTCGCCTAATGGGGCTTATAAATAAACTTGCTTAACAAAGGAGAATATATGACAAGTAAGGATCTATCTATATTTAACTCATTAAGACCATTCTCAATTGGGTTTGACGATATGTTTGATCAATTTGAGAATATGTTGGGAAATGGTGCAATGACAATGCAATCCAATTACCCACCATACAACATCAGAAAGACTGGTAAAGATAACTACGCTATTGAAGTTGCTTTAGCAGGATTCAACAAAAAAGATGTTGAGGTTGAGTTCGAAGATAATTTATTAACTGTAAGAACAAAACAAGTTGATAAATCTGAAAATAAAAATGCTGATGGAGAGATCATTCATAAGGGAATATCTCAAAGACAATTTGCTAGATCATTTACAATTGCTGATGACGTTAAAGTAAATGGTGCTGAGCTCAAAGATGGACTTTTAACAATATCTTGTGAGAGAATTGTACCAGAGCACAAGAAGAAAAAACTAATCGAAATTAGATAAGTTAAAGCCTTGCTTGCGGGGTAACTAGCTCCGCAAGTAAACTAAAAACATCCTTTTGATGAAAATCCAATCACCACTGAGTTAGTGTCTACCTCAAATTTTCTTTCACAAGAAATACCATATTTTTTTGTTTTATAAACAAGAACTTGATTTCCTTTTTCATTCTTAAAATCTTCATCAGGATTTCCTAAATCAATTTTAAGTTCACTGGATAATTGACCTATGTATTTACCCAATCTTTTATTTTCTTGCTCAACAATTTTGTCAGTTTTTTCTTGTACGGTCTGGCATCCAGTGACCACTAAGAAGAAACTAAGTAACAAAACGATTAATTTAAAATTTCTCATTTGCACATTCTAGCTTCTAAATATGACCAAAATATAAACTTCTTAGTTGAATTATGTTGATAAAATTAGATTTGGTTAAGTATTTGTCAAAAGAATCATCTATTTAGTCAGAATAGGAGGAATAATGTTAGACAAATATTTTGATTACAAAAAACACAAAACAGATTTTAAAACAGAAGTAATAGCCGGAACTACTACTTTTTTAACCATGGCTTACATTATGTTTTTGAATCCGTTTATTTTATCAGGTGAATTTGCTGGACCCGAAAAAGGTTTCTTTGATTTTGGTGCAGTTTACACTGCAACTATCTTAGCAACTGCTTTGGCTTGTTTCATAATGGCATTTCATGGAAAAACTTGGCCGATTGGTCTTGCGCCAGGAATGGGGATTAATGCTTTTGTAGCTTTTGGAGTTTGTGCAGGTATGGGATATACACCGCAACAAGCTTTGGGTGCTGTATTAGTTGCTGGTGTATTATTTTTAATTATATCATTAACACCAATAAGAGCATGGCTTATCAACTCTATCCCTAAGAGTTTAAAATTAGGAATTGGCGCAGGAATTGGTTTGTTCTTAGCAATTATTGGTCTTCAGATAATGGAAGTAGTTGTTGATAATCCTGTAACATTAGTACAGCTTGGAAATTTAAGTGATCCACTTGTTTTATTAGGATGCGCAACTTTTATTGCAATAATTGTTTTAGATAAGATGAACGTTAAAGGTAATATTATTATTGGTATTTTAGTATTTAGTATAATTGCTTGGGCAACAGGTCTTGCAAAGTTTAATGGTATCGCAAGTGCTCCGCCTTCAATGACTTATCTTTTTGAATTTGATTTATCTGCAGCTATGACAGCTGGAATGTCTACAGTCATATTTACTCTATTGTTTGTAGACTTTTTTGATACTGCAGGAACTTTAACTTCAGTAGCTAATGTAGCTGGAAAAGTGGGCAAAGATGGAAAAGTTAAAGACATCAATAAAGCAATGTTATCAGACAGCGTGAGTACTGTTGCGGGAGCTGTAATGGGAACTACAACTGTAACTAGTTACGTTGAGTCTGGCGCTGGGGTAAAAGCTGGTGGGAAGACTGGCATGACCTCTTTGGTAATTGGTATATTATTTTTAGCATGTATATTTTTTGCGCCTTTAGCAACTAGTTTGCCAAAACAGATTGATGGTGCTGCTTTACTTTTTGTTTCTGTTCTATTTATAAGAAATATTACTGACATAGAGTGGAATGATGTTTCAGAGTCTGCTCCAGCAATTCTTGCAATGATCGCTATGCCTTTAACTTATAGTATCAGCAATGGTATTGCTCTAGCTTTCGTATCATATGCTTTGATCAAGATATTCACTGGTAAATTTGCAACTACTTCACCAGCTATATGGGTAATAGCAATTTTGAGTGTTGTAAGTTTTGCCGTTGCTTAAATATTAATTGAACAGGGCTAGTTTTTACTAGCCCTGTTTATTTTTTCTCACAATTTCCTCAATAGACAATTCTTCATAATGTTCTGTAGGTTGAACAATCCAAGGGTCTGATTTTAATCTGATAGGACAAAAATCAGGTTCAAAAGTTGATGATTTCTTTTTCCATAAACAAGCAGTTTTTACTTCTTTTATATTATCTTTAGTTGGGCCATAATTTTTCAACCACTCTATGCTTTTATTAAGCGTTAAACCAGTATCTGAAAGATCATCTATTAAAAGAACCTTACTAAAATCTTTATTACTTGCCAAAGAACTTATTTCTCTTGCAAACATTAATTTACCCTGTTGATCCTCTAAACCTTTACCTGAATAACTTTGAATAACAATATATGCTATTGGTAATTTCAAAATTCTTGATAAAATATCAATTATAGGAGCTGCCCCTCTCATAATACCAACTAATACAGTTGGTTTATATTTTTCATGAATTTGTATTGCTAACTTTTCAACAATTTGAGTATATTCATCAAAACTGATAATTAATTTCTCTGCCATGAAATTTATTATCATAATTAAAAATAATTAAAAAGGAGAAATCATGAAGGCTTATTGGATAAGTTTGTATACTAAAGTGGATGACCAAGAAAATTTAAAAAAGTATGCAGAGACAGTGACTCCAATTATTAAAAGTTATGGTGGTTTACCTTTAGTTAGAGGTGGCAAACATACAACTTTCGATGGTGATGATTTTTTAAGAACTGTGGTTTGGGAATTTCCAAATTACGAGCAAGCTTTAAAGTGTCATCAATCTAAAGAATATCAGGCTGGTTGGAATTTAGCCAAAAAGACAACTATAAGACACATGCAAATCGTTGAGGGATTTAGTACTGAATAGGTTCAGGATCTATACTTCTCCACAAATACCATGTAGCTACTGAGCAATAAGGTGAAAATCTTTTTTTAAGTAAAGACACAAATTTTTCTGGTGGAAAATATCTTTTATTATAATTTTTAGAAATCGCTCTCAAAAGCCCAATATCTTGTATAGGCCAAATGTCAGATCTATTATAAGTAAAAAGTAAAATCATTTCAGCCGACCATCTACCTATTTGTTTTAAATTAGATAAATAAACTATAGCTTCCTCATCACTCATATTATTTATTAATTTGGGATTAAATGATTTATTAAGAATTTGTTTTGCTAAACTTTTTATTCCTAAGACTTTTTGCCTACTTAATCCACAATTTCTGAGTTGTGTTGTTGTCAATTTAGATACAGTTTTAGGATTAATCTTATTTTTACATTTTTTCTTAAATTTTAAAAAAACTGAATTTGCTGCTGCAACACTTATTTGTTGACCAATAATACTTTTACACAATGAAAAAAAAATATCCTTTCTTGAGGTAAGAATTGTTTCATTGGGACTTTGATAATTTTTAATTAATCTTGACATTATTTTATCCCTTTTGGATAAATATCTTTTAGCTTTATTCCAATATTTTGGAACTTTAGTCATTGATTGTTTTAGAAGTGATTATTTTTTTATTGTAAATTTCTCTTCTAAAAATAATTAATGTTGAAATAATTACCAAAAAGGCTCCAAGAAGAGTTTTGATTGTTGGAACCTCACCCCAAATAAAATATCCAAAAATTATTGCAAACAAAAGAGCTAAATATTTTAAAGGAGTTACCAAAGAAACCTCGGAATACTTATATGACTGACCTAACCATAAATTTGCAACACCTCCAAAAATACCAACAAAAGATAATAAAATAAAATCCTGTAAATTGGGCATAACCCATCCTTGTGGAATAGTTAAAAAACTCAATATGGTTATTGATAAGGAAAAATAGAATGAAATTAACCAAACAGGTTCTGTGGTCGATAACTGTCTTATTGATATTGCTACATAAGATAGACCTAGACAAAATATTATGGGAAAAATATAATAAATATTAAGTTCACTTATCCCTGGTTCAGTTATTACTAATATTCCTATAAAGCCAACTATCACAGCTAACCATCTATAAATTCCAACTCTTTCACTTAATAAAAAAATTGAAAATATAGTTGTAAAAATTGGAGCAGCAAAAGAAATACTGACAACAGTTGCGAGGGGTAATTTTCTTAAAGCAATAAAAATTGCTACTAAAGCAATTAAACCCGATAAGCACCTAAGGGCATGCAAACCTGGTCTTTTGGTTTGATAAAAATTGTGAAGTCTATCTCTCGGTATAATGAGAAAATAAAATAGTATCCCAAAGAACCCTCTAAAAAATAAAACCTGTCCAATTGGATAATCGACTGACCACTTGACAATTATATCCATTAGTGAGAATGCACAAACAGACATAAACATGTACAAAAATCCCAATTGATTTTTACTTAGCATACGAATAATTTGTAAATTAATTTAAATCATAATCAATGGAAATAGCAGTTTTAGCACTTGGATGTTTTTGGGGGCCTGAAATCAAATTCAGCAAAATTAATGGTGTTATCAAAACTGAGGTTGGTTATTGCGGTGGTAATAGTTCACAAACCTCCTATAAAGAAGTTTGTACAGGAAGTACAAATCATGCTGAAGTTGTTAAAATTGATTTTGATGAAAAAGTAATTACTTATGAGGAAATTCTAAAAATTTTTTTTGAAATTCATGACCCAACCACACTAAATTCTCAAGGACCAGATTTTGGTACACAATATAGAAGTGAAATCTTTTATTTGAATGACAATCAAAAAAAAATTGCAGAAGATGTTCTTGACCAGGTCAATAAAAAGTTATCAGGAAAAGTTGTAACAAAAATTTCCCTTCTAAAAAATTATTGTATTGCTGAGGAATATCATCAAAAATATTTAGAAAAAAGATAATGTCATTAGTAGAAACTGATTGGCTCGAAAATAACAAAGAAAAAGTAAAAATAATTGATTGCTCGTGGCACATGCCACAAACGAAAAGAAATGGTTTTGAAGAATATAAAACTCAACATATCTCAGAGTCCATTTTTTTTGATCTAGATGATAATTCTGACAAAAATACAAATCTTCCTCATATGTTAGTAAATAAAAATGAATGGGAAAAAATAGTCTCAAATATGGGAATCAAAAATGAGGATATGATTATTATTTATGATGATTCTGATGTTGTAAGCTCATGCCGCTGTTGGTTTAATTTTATCTATTATGGTCATGATCCGAAACTAGTTTATGTTTTAAATGGGGGTTTAAAAAAATGGCTGAAAGAAAATAGAAAAGTAACAAATAATTTATCTAAAGTTATGAAGTCAGACTACAAAAGTTTTGAAAAACAGGAATTAGTTAAAAACAAAGACTCAATTAATCAAAATATAGAAAACCAAAATTTTAGGGTTGTTGATGCAAGAAGTAAAGAAAGATTTGAAGGTAAGGTTCCTGAGCCTAGAAAGGGATTAAAAAGTGGAAGTATTAAAAATTCTGTATGCATACCATTTGGCTTTTGTCTAAATGAGGATAGAACTTTTAAAAATAAACAAGAACTTGAAAAAATTTTTAAATCTTCCTTAAAAAACTTAAATGATAAAAATATTGTTTTTTCATGTGGATCTGGGGTAACCGCGTGTGTTTTGGCACTAGCTTATTCTTTAATAAATGATAAATATCGACCCTGTATTTATGATGGTTCTTGGGCTGAATACGGGTTAATTTAAAAAAAATGAAAAGATCAACTAAAACTATATCAATTATTTTAATATTTTTTCTAATCATTGCAGCAGTAATTATTGGTAGAACAATGATCGGAAATCATTTTAAAAAAAAATTTAGTAAAAGACCTCCTCCAGGAATAATTGTCACTGAAGTAGTAAAAAAAGAATTTGCTGAAACAATAGAGACCTTTGGTACTGCAATTTCAAAAAAATCTGAGACTTTTAAAATAAAAAAAGATGATCTTTTTGAAGATTTTAAATTAAAAGACTTTGTTAAAAAAGGAGATGTAATAATCAAGTTGAAAAGTGGAAATATTATAGCTCCATTCAGCGGAGTGCTCGGTTATACAGGTCTTACAGAAGATATTCTTGTATCTAACAATATATTCATCATAACTTTGGATGATAATTCAACTATTTTCTCAGACATCAAAATTCCAGAGAATTATTCTGCATCTATTAAAAAAGGTCTTCCAGTTGACGTAAAATTATCTAGTTTTAAAGACAAAACTTTTTCAGGTGAAGTTGATTTTGTATCAAGCAGGATTAACGCAGATACAAGAAGTATATTATCCAGAATTAAAGTGCAAAATAGTAATCTCGAACTAATTTCGGGATCTCTATTAGAAGTAAGAGTTAAATTTAATCTTAGAAACGCATTAAGTGTGCCTGATACAAGCGTGATGATTGAGGGCGACAAATCCTATGTTTACAAAATAAATGGCGAAAATGTTGCAAATAAAACTGAGGTTAAAACAGGTCTAAGAAGTAATAAAAACATCGAGGTAATTTCTGGATTAAGTGAAGGAGAAATAATCGTTGCTGAAGGATTAAAAAAAGTAAGACCTAGAGGAAAAATAAAACCTATTACAAAATAAATGTTTATTACTGAACTAAGCATAAAAAGACCAGCTGTTTCTTGGGTAATGTCTTTAATCTTAATTATTTTTGGTTTATTTGTCTTTTGGAAATTACCAGTTAGAGAATTACCCAATGGAATACAACCACCTGTAGTCCAAGTCCAAGTAGATTACAAATCTGCATCAGCATCAATTGTGGATCAAGAAGTTACTCAAGTCGTTGAGGACGTTATTGGAGGTGCTGAAGGTATAAAAAATATAGACTCAAAATCTGAAAATGGAAGAAGCACAATTAACGTAGAGTTTGATACTAGCATTGATTTAGATAACGCTGCAAACGATATAAGAGAGAGAGTTGCGAGAGTTGTAGATAATTTACCATCTGAGTCTGATCCTCCCCAAATATTAAAAAGAGCAGCTGGTTTTACCACGACTATGTGGTTGTCATTATCGTCTGCAACTTGGAGTGATCTTGAACTAGGAGACTATGCAGAAAGATATCTAGTGGATCAGTTTTCTAGTATTAAAAATGTTGGAAGAATTCTTGTTGGTGGTCTTAGAGAATTAAGCATCAGAGTTTGGATAGATCCAATTAAACTTGCTGCAAATAATTTAACTATTAAGGAAGTAGAACTTGCAATGCGTGGAGAAAATATAAGTCTTCCAGCTGGTACTCTTGAGGCAGATAACATTGACCTAACATTAAATTTAGATAAATCATACAACGATATAAATTCGATTAAACAGTTGCCAATAAAAAAAACAAATAATAAAGTCATTTTGTTATCTGATGTTGCTGATATTGAATTTGGACCTGTTTCGGAAAAAACACTTTTTAAAGCTCAAACAAAAGATCAAATTAATTTAAGGACGGTGGGTATTGGTATTTATGCAAGAAGTGGAGCCTCAACAGTCGAACTTTCAAATGAAATCAAAAAAAAGATAGTAGAAGTTAAAAAATCTTTACCAAATGAATTGGATTTAAGAGTTTCATTTAACAGAGCAAACTATGTGGAGGCTGCTATTGAAGAGGTGTATAAAACCCTTTTGATTGCTTTTGTATTAGTAGTACTAATAATTTATTTATTTCTCGGGAATCTTAAAGCTGTAGTCGTTCCAGCAATAGCTCTTCCAGTAAGCTTAATAGCATCTTTTTTAGGTCTTTATATTTTTGGATTGTCCATCAATATATTTGTTCTTTTAAGTTTTATTTTAGCGATTGGAATAATTACTGATGACTCGGTGATTATGACTGATGCAATATATCGAAGAATAGAAAATGGAGAAACTCCACTGGTTGCTGCCTATAAAGGGTCTAAACAAATTTCGTTTGCAATTATAGCGACAACATTAATTCTAGTAGCTGTATTTTTACCACTGATATTTATCGAGGGAATTTCAGGAACATTATTTAGAGAAACAGCAATTGCATTATCATTTTCAATAGTCGTCTCATCATTTGTTGCTCTTACTTTATCGCCAATGCTCGCAAGTAAATTTTTAAATAAAAAAACTTCAAAGAGAATTTTTATTCAAAAATTTGAAAAAATATTTTTAGGATTTTCAAAATTCTACAAAGAGACTTTAGATGTCATTGCTCACAAAACAAAATCAGTAGGTTCTTTTATTATATTTGTAGTTATTAGTTCTATATTACTGTTTAGTTTCTCTAAAAAAGAATTATTACCAATGGAAGATCGCGGTGCCTATTTAATTATTGGTGCAACAGATGAAGGAAGCTCTTTTGAGTACACACAAGAACAAGCACAAAAAGTTGAAGCTAGGTTAATTCCACTTTTACAAGCTGAAGACAGCCCCTACTCAAGATTCATCATGAGAGTACCTGGTTTCGGTAGTTCCGCAAACTCGTATAATAGTTTTATCATAATTGCACTTTTAGATGACTGGAAAAATAGGAAAAAAGGACAACAGGTTGTTTTAAGAGAAGCTATAGGAAAAATTGTTACATTACCTCAAGCTCTTGCTTTTCCAATATCTCCACAATCAATCAGGGTATCTAATTATAATAAGCCAGTACAAATGGTTATTTATGGGAGTACCTATGAGGAACTTGAAGAAATTCAAAAAAGAGTAATTAGAAAATTAAGATCAAATAAAAGTCTCTCAAGAATTGAGTCTGATTACAATCGAAACAAACCTGAGGTGAAATTAGTTATTAATAAAAATAAAGCTAAAGATTTAGGTGTTTCAACAAAAGCTATAGGGGAAACACTTGAAACTCTTTATGGTGGAAAAAAAATTACAACTTTCAACAAATTAGGTAAGGAATACCCAATAGTAGTTCAGCAATATTTATCTGATAGAAGGAATAAAGAAGGAATTTCTAAAATTTTTGTTCGTTCTGAAACAAATGGAAAACTAATCTCTTTATCAAATTTAGTTAGTTTTAAAGAGGAAGGTTCAGCAAAACAACTTGCTAGGTACAATAGGCAACGAGCAGTCACAATATCTGCAAATATTAATGAAGGATACACCCTAACTGAGGCGATAAAATTCTTTGAGAATATCATGGCAGATTTAGCTCCAAAAAATCAAATTACTTGGAAAGGTAAATCAGAGGAAATTAGAGAAACTAGTAATGAATTATTCATAATTTTTGCTCTCGCATTACTCACAGCTTACTTGGTGATGGCAGCAACATTTAATTCATTCGTTCATCCCTTCATTATAGTTTTAACAGTTCCTTTGGCAATTTTTGGTGGGTTGGTATTTATTTTATTTTTAAATAGTTCAGTTAATATTTTCTCTCAGATCGCTTTGATAATACTTATCGGTATATCGACTAAAAATAGTATTTTAATTGTTGATTATGCTAATCGAATTAGGACTACAGGAAAAAGTATTGAACTAGCTGTGAAAGAAGCTTGTGCAGTAAGATTTAGACCTATCATTATGACATCATTAAGTACAATGATCGCAATGATACCTCTTGTTATTGGAAATATTGGCCCAGGTGCAGGTGAAGGATCAAGATTAGCTGTGGGAGCAACCATCTTGGGTGGTATGATAATTTCAACTTTTTTCACATTATACGTTACTCCATCAATGTATTTAGCTTTAGCAAAAAATACTAAAAGGATTGATGTGATAGATCTAGAATTAAAAAAAGAACTTTCTAAAAAATAATATATTTATTTTTATTTAAAGAATTGCTGCAACTTAATAATTGTTTTTTATAAATATTTGATTGTTTCTCTACTTTTTTAGCTAAACCAATAACTTTTTTATTTTTTTTATAATGCTTAAAATTTCCCCAGCCCTCATGATAAGCTAAATATTGTTTAAAAGCATCTTGTTTGGAAATTTTTAAAATAGTTTCTGATTTACTGGTATACCAACCAATGAAATCAACACTATCTTTAAATCTAGCTCTTGTTGCTAACTTATTTCCTGTTTCTTTTTTATATTGTTCCCAAGTCCCTTTGACTGCCTGAGAATATCCAAATGAACTTGATGGGCGTTTATAAGGGATTACCTTAAATATTTTTTGTCTAGCTGGTTTAGCTAACCAGTCAAAATCTGACTCCATTTTTATTATAGCTAATTGAATATAAATAGGAGTTCCCCATTTTTGCTCTGTTCTTTTTGCATACTTATACCAGAGATAACGCTCATTAAATATTGAACAACTATTTCCGGTATTTGATGGAATTGATGAACATCCTGTTAAGAAGAAAATAAATAATATAATAAATTTATTTTTTAGTGGTCCCATATTTATTTATAAGATTCTTAATAAAAATTACAACTACCACCCCTAATAAATTTCCGAATAAATCTGACCACTGAAAACTCCTTTCAGGAATTACTATATGAAACACTTCTAATAGAACTGAAATTACTAAAAGATAATATAAAGCTAGTTTTAATTTTTCTGAATTCAAAAAAGTCAAATATCCTAAAATAGTAACTAATCCAAAAGCGTAAAAATGGTTAGATGATATTAGAAAATCTGATGTAATTTGTGGTTGCACTTTACAATTATCAAAAAAAATACATCCCAATAAACTTCCAGGAAATAAATATAAGACAATTAATAATAAATTAATTACATAAAAAAATATTTTAAATTTTGAAAAAAAATTTATCATTAAATTAGATAGTTTTATTTATAAATTTAATTTAAAGATAATTATATGAGTTTTTTAATATTAGTAAGGCATGGACAAAGTACTTGGAATTTAGAGAAAAAATTTACTGGTTGGGTGGATGTTGATTTGACCGAAAAAGGTATATTGGAGGCAAAAAAAGCGGGATCCTTATTAAAAAACAAAAACATCAAAATTGATTTTTATTACACTTCTCTTCAATTAAGAGCAAATAATACTCTTAAAATAATTCAACAAGAATTAGATGATAAAAAAAATTTTACTAGAGCTTGGCAATTGAATGAGAGACATTACGGAGCACTAACTGGTTTGAATAAAATTGAAATGAGTAAAAAAATTGGCGAGGATAAAATTTATGAGTTTAGAAGATCCTGGGATCTAAGACCAGATCCACTAAAAAAGGAAAGTCCATATCATCCAATTAATATTGATACTTATAAACAAATTCCGAAAGAATTATTACCTAACACCGAGTCTTTAAAAGATACTTATGAAAGAGTTATAAATTTTTTTGAAGAACACGTGAAAGAAAATTTGAAAAATAATAATGTTTTAATATCTGCACATGGAAATTCGATTAGAGCTCTATGTAAGAATTTATTTAATTTAGATAATACACAAATTTCTAGTTTAGAAATACCAACTGGAAACCCAATGTTAATAGAATTTAAAGAAAATTTTGTAATAGCGAAATGTGAATATCTTGATAAGGAAAGAGCTAAAGATCTTTTAGTTTTTTAAAGACATCTAAATTTGTTAAATGATAAAATTTTTTTTTGCTTTGAAAACCGATTAATTTATTTTCTTTTTGTAAATTATCCCATATTTTTGAAATAGAAAAATTTGAGACTTTATATTCTTTAAATAAACTTTTGTTCAGAATTTGACAACCAATATATATCAAATCATTTTTTTCATTTTTTTTTAACAAATTATTTTCCAATGTAAAATCACCTAAAAAATTTTTATCGAAACTCAATTCTTTATTTGATAGCAGGAGAACATTATCTAATTTATTTGAAAAATAAAAATTTTGCATTTGAGTGATTTCATGAAAATAATCTTTGTGCCATAAAGTATCAGGGTTAAAAATTATGAAATCATTATCATCTGAATGATTGATCAAGTTTAATATTCCTCCACCTGTATTAAGTATTTCATTTTCTTCTTTGATTATTTGAATATTTATTGGAAACTTTTTATTTTCAACAAATTCTGAAATTTGATCACCTAAATGAAATGTGTTGATAAAAATTTTTTGGATATCCAATTTCATAGTTAGATTTATGCAAATCTCTAACATTGTTTTATCATTTAATTTTAAAAGAGGTTTAGGTGTCTTTAAAGTAAGGGGATTTAACCTTATTCCGAGGCCTGCACATAATATCAAAGCTGTTTTAATTCTCATTTAATCTTTTTAAAATTTTGATTTAATAAATTTTTCAAATCAATGAATATTTGGTTTTGATCAATACGCATATTAATCAGTTGCCAAGTGTAGGGTATTAATCTTAGGTAATTTTTTTTTCTATCCCTGAGTGCTAGACGGGTAAATATTCCAATAATTTTTAAATTTCTTAAAACTGATAATATTTCAAAATCATTTTTGAATTTGTTAATATCCAATTTTTTTTGTTTTTTTATATAAAGTTTAAAGATTTTATCTTTAAATGAGTTAGAAGTTTTTAGTCTTACATCATCTATCAAAGAAGCTAAATCATAAGCTTTGTTTCCGATTAATGCGTCCTGACTATCAATAAGACCTATTTGGTTTTTAACTGACATTAAATTTAAAACATGAAAATCTCTGTGGACAAAAATATTATCTTTTAATTTTAATTTCAAAGTTAATTCTTTAATAATCTTTTTAAAATTTTTACAAAAATTTTTTTTTTTCGATTTTGATAAATTATTCTTTACATACCAATCACAAAATAAATTTGCCTCATTTATCAAAATCTTTTTATCATATTTTGGAATTGTATAATTTTGATTTCTAAAATTTTTTACTTTTCTATTTTTTATAGACTGCATTTGTATTAACAATTTAATTATTTCATTAAAATAGCTTAGTTTGTTTTTACCCTTTTTTTTTAATATTTTAAAAAAAGTTTCGTTTCCAAAATCTTCTATTTCAATTAAATTTTCATCATATTTTTGGGTATATAATCTTGGTGCTAATATTTTGTTTTTGTTTAAAATTTTATTTATTGCATCGTATACAAGTAAATTTTTAAATTTTTCTTTTTTGGCATAAACAATGATGGAAGATTTACCATTCACTTTCTTTCTAAAAAAACTTCTAAAAGATGCATCTCCCTTTATTTTTTTTAATTTTGGCATTCAGGAATAGAAGCTATAAACCTTTAATTTGCACAGATCTAGTTTTGTGATCTTTTCCATACTCGAAAAATAATTCTATCAAATTTTTTGGTTTTTCTTTAATCATTTGTGGCCATTCTACTAAAGTAATTGTGTTTTTATTATCCTCAAATAAATCTAAATTTTTAATTTCCTCAACAGATTTTAATCTAAATAGATCATAATGATTTATCTTGAAACCATCTATTTGATACTCATTTAACAAATTAAAAGTGGGACTTGTAACTTCTGTTATCTCTAACTTATTAAGTTTTTGAATTTGATTAATTAAATATCTAATAAAGGTTGTTTTTCCTACTCCGATTTCGCCATATAAAAAAATAAAGCTTCCAGGTTTTATTTTTTTTAAAAATGTACCAGCGAGTTCCTTTGTTTCTTTTTCTGAAGATAAATCTATTTTATCACTTTTAATAGCGGTAGGCATTAGGTTTAAAAGGACCTTCAACTCCGACACTAATATAGTCCGCCTGTTCTTTTGATAATTTGGTTAATTTTGCTCCAACTTTCTTTAGATGAAGTGTGGCAACCTTCTCATCTAGATGTTTTGGTAAAACATAAACTTTGTTCTCATAGTTTTTATGATTATTCCATAGCTCTATCTGTGCAATCACTTGGTTAGTAAACGATGCGCTCATTACAAAACTTGGATGACCTGTGGCACATCCTAAATTAACTAATCTACCTTCTGCTAATAAAATAATCCTTTTTTTACTTGGTAATTCTATCTCGTGAACTTGAGGTTTTACTTCAGTCCATTTATAATTTTTCAAAGCTTCAACTTGAATTTCATTATCAAAGTGTCCAATGTTACATAAAATTGCTCTATCTTTCATTTCTCTCATATGATCAGCTGTAACAATATCTTTGTTACCAGTTGCTGTAACGACGATGTCAGCTTTGCTAATTGCCTCTTCCATCAAAACCACTTCATAACCCTCCATTGCTGCTTGTAATGCACAAATTGGATCAGCCTCTGTAACTAATACTCTAGCACCGCTTTGTCTCAAAGATGCAGCACTTCCTTTACCAACATCTCCAAATCCAGCTACTATAGCAATTTTTCCAGACATCATAACATCTGTAGCTCTTCTTATGCCATCAACTAAACTTTCTCTACATCCATAGAGATTATCAAATTTAGATTTGGTGACAGAATCATTTACATTTATTGCAGGCACTAACAAAGTTTTATCTTTTTCCATTTTATTAAGAGCTTTAATGCCTGTTGTTGTCTCCTCTGAAACACCTTTCACATTTTTAAGTAATTCTTCGTACTCTTGATGCATGATTGCAGTGAGGTCTCCTCCATCATCTAAAAGCATGTTAGGCATCCAATCTTTTTTAGCCTCAATCGTTTGTTTAATACACCAAATATATTCCTCTTCAGTTTCTCCCTTCCAAGCATATACTGGAATTCCAGCTTTGGCGATTGCAGCCGCTGCATGATCTTGAGTTGAAAAAATATTACAAGATGACCATCTTACCTCAGCACCTAAGGCAACAAGTGTTTCAATTAAAACTGCTGTTTGAATAGTCATGTGCAGACATCCAATAATTTTAGCTCCTTTTAGCGGTGACTTTCCAGTGTATTCTTCTCTTAAAGCCATTAAGCCAGGCATTTCACTCTCTGCTATTGAAATTTCTTTTCTTCCAAATTCAGCTTGGGTCAAATCTTTAACTTTGAAATCTTCCATGGTGCGTCTTCTAACAATAAAGAATTAATTAATCAATAGAACTCTTTAAGCATTAGGAAATATAATTTCCATACTTGCTCCTTTTCTGTCTAATCTGTTAGATGCTCTTATTGTAGCATTATGTAAATCGACTAAATTTTTAACAATATTTAAACCAAGTCCTGAATGTTGTCCAAATTTGTCAGGTCTATTACTGTAAAATCTTTTAAATATTTTATTGGTATCTTTTTCTTTAAATCCTTGTCCCTCATCTAAAATATTGATTGAGACTTTATCATTTTCTAATTTTGAAACCTTAACAATTACATCTTTATTATCACCACTGAAAGATATTGCATTATCCAAAAGATTAGCAACTATTTGTTCAATCCTATTTTCTATTCCATTTATCAAATATTTGTTTTTTCCATCGTTCGAATAAGAAATATTTATTCCTCTTTTTAATTTATAAATATTATTAAAATCATCTACTACTGATTTAATAATTGGCTCGATATCAAGTTTTTTAATTTTTTCTTTACTTAACGCAACTTCATCTTTAAGCATTTGTGAATAATCTGTAATTAATCTCTCAATTCTTTGAACATCATGACTCAAAATATCAATTAATTTAATTCTTTGCTCAACATCAGTAGTATCATTTAAAATTTCAGATGCACTCTTGAGAGAAGCTAGTGGATTTCTTATTTCATGAACTAAATCTGTTGAAAAATTTTCAGCATGTGAAATTCTTTTAGTTAATTCATTTGTCATATCATCTAGTGACTTTGAGAGAAGTCCTAATTCATCATTTCTTTTTTTTAAAATATCAAGATTAGTAACTTTAGAGTCTTTATTTCTGATTGTTTCAGTATACGTTACTAAATTTTTAATTGGTTTTAAGAAATATCTATTTAAAACAAAGGAGAAAATTAATATTACTAAACCAATAGCTAGAGCTGTTCTAATTATAAAAGTCTTTCTTTCATCTATAGCTGCTTTAACATCATTTGCATTTTCTGTAATAGCTAAATAACCAATGTTTTCACCTTTTTGCATTACATTTTTAATTGTTGTCAGCTTAAATTTATTGAACTCTTCTTGGGTAAAAGTAAAAGGTGTTCCAAAATTTTTAGAGGATGCGTAATTTAAAAGTACATCATTAAGAGAAACAACGTTATTATTTCCAACATCAATATTTTTTTTCTCAGTGATTTCTTTAGTTTTTTTTTCAGTTAACACCTCAAATTCAACAATATCTAATCTTTGTGAAAATGATCTTGGATCAAGATCTAAGGTATCTGTATCACCAATTAAGTTTAGTTGATTATCAAAAAATATCACTCTATCTAAATTTTGAAAAAGAAATCTTGTGGAAAAAAGAAATTTCCTGATGTCATCTTCTACAAATTCGACATTTAATCTTGTCAAATTATCAATTGTATTATTAATCACTTCAATGTGATTAGATGATTTTTTTTTTATCAAATTTGGTTGAACATTTTTTAAGTAAATAAAAAGAAAAATTCCAATAATTGTAAAAAAAATAAAATTAATAAATAAAAATTTTTTTAATATAGATAAGTTTTTAAGAAGGTTGCTTAACATCAGCTAACATTCCACCTATATCCACTTCCATATCTGGTTTCTATAGCTGAAAATTCAGGGTCAACCTTTTTAAATTTTTTTCTTATTCTTTTTACATGACTATCTATTGTTCTGTCCTCTATATCGGTATCTTCTCTATAAGCTATATCCATCAATTGAGCTCTTTCTTTGATTATACCTGGTCTTTTTGCTAATTCTTTAACTAATAAAAATTCAGTCGTAGTAAGTTTGTCTGGCAATTGTTTACCATTCCATTCACACTCTAATTGTGAAGGATCTAGTTTTAACTTACCGTGAGATATTATACTTTTGTTTTCCTCAATAATTTCTTTTGAATCTTTCTTTCTAAGTTGCACTCTTATTCTCTCAATCAACACTTTAATTGAAAAGCCTCCGGATTTTTTTATGAAATCATCTGCTCCTAATTTCAACCCAAGTAATTCATCAATTTCATCATCTTTAGAGGTCAAAAAAATAACTGGTAATGAAGTTTTTTTTCTTAACTTTTTAAGTAGTTCTTCTCCATCCATTTTTGGCATTTTAATATCAACGATTGCTAGATCCGGCGGGGTTCTAGTTAAGCCAATTAAAGCACTTTCACCATCAATATATGTTTGAACTTTAAATCCCTCTTTCTCTAAAGCTATACTCAGACTTGTTAAAATATTTCTATCATCGTCGACAAGGGCAATTGTTTGTTTCTGCATACTCAATTATAAAAATACTAAATTGTTCTAATTTGGGCAATTAAATTAATGAAGTGTACCCCAATTTTCTCCAGTATTTAGATCAACTGTTAAAGGTATAGAAAAAGAATGCTGTTCACTCTTAACAACACTAGACATTTCATCAATTATAATTTTACTGATTCTTTTTGTTTCTTCTTTGGGAGTTTCAAAAATTAACTCATCATGGATTTGCAACAACATTTTTGTATTTTGATTTTTTTGATCACTTAATTTTTTATTAAGTCTTATCATGGCTAATCTCATTATTTCTGCAGCGGAACCTTGTATTGGAGCATTAATTGCTGCGCGCTCTTGGAAATTTCTAATATTATAGTTTTTATCGTTGATATTAATAAAATGTGATCGTCTTCCAAAAATATTATTCACAAATCCACTTTTTCTACAAAACTTTATTGTTCGGTCCATATAAATTTTGATTTCAGGAAATTTTAAAAAATAAGCATTAAGAAATTCCTCAGCTTCATGATTAGTAACATTAATTTGTTTTGCTAATCCATATTGTGAAATCCCATATATAATTCCAAAATTTATAGCTTTAGCTTTTCTTCTCTGATCTTGATTTACTTTTTTTATATCAACATTAAAAATTTGACTAGCTGTGAGTGAATGGATATCTTCGTTGTTTTTGAAAGCTTTTTTTAATCCTTTCACGTCAGCCAAATCAGCTAAAATTCTCATCTCAATTTGGTTATAATCTGCAGAAATTAAAACATGATCTTTTTTGGCTATAAATGCTTTACGAATATCTTTACCATCCTCAGATTTAATCGGAATATTTTGTAAGTTTGGATCGCTTGATGCTAATCTGCCAGTTGTAGTAGCTGCTAATAAAAAAGAGGTATGTACTCTTTGTGTGTTAGGATTGATATGTTCCGGCAAGGAATCTGAGTAGGTATTTTTCAATTTAGATACCTGTCTCCAATCCAATACTAATTGGGGAAACTTATGACCTTTAAATGCTAAATCTTCTAAAACCGAAGCGCTTGTTGCAAAACTTCCCTTTTTTGTTTTTTTTAAATCTGCAATTTTAAGATCATTATATAATATTTCCCCAAGTTGTTTTGGTGATGCAATATTAAATTTTTTTTTAGATATTTTAAAAACTTCATTTTGAATTTTAACAATCTTTTTTTCAAATTTAGTGGATAATGATTTTAAAAATTTATTATCTATTTTAACTCCCTCAATTTCCATAAAAGCAAGAATTTTTAATAAAGGCTTTTCAAATATCTCGTAGATATTTATCATTTTTTCATCCTTCAAACTTTTTTGAAATTTTTTGTATAATCTAAATGTAATATCAGCATCTTCGGCTGCGTAATCTTTGGCTTTTTCAACATCTACTTCACTGAAATTAATCTCCTTTTTTCCTGTGCCAACTAAATCTTTAAAAGATATTGTTTTATGGTTTAAATGAATTTCTGACAATGTATCCATATTATGTCTATTTTTTCCTGCATCAAGAACATAGGACATCAGCATAGTATCTTCCATTGAAGTCATATTAATTCCATGTTTGAAAAAAACTATAAAATCAAATTTTATATTTTGACCTATTTTTTTGATACTAGGATCCTCGAGTAAAGGTTTTAACTTTTTTAAAACTAAATCTTTTTCGATACATTTGTTAGATTTATGACCGATAGGAATATAACAAGCTTTTCCAATTTTTGAGCTTAATGAAACACCGACTAGATCTGCCTGATGAGGATCTAATGAATTTGTTTCGGTATCTACCGCAACTTCTCCTAACTCTTCAGCTTCAGTTATCCAGTTGTCGATTTGTTCCAAATTTTCAATTAGATAATATTCTTTTTTATTAATTGCTTTTTGATTTTTTTCAATTTTAACCTCGTTTTTGATACTTGCCAAATTTGGTTCTCCATATGCAGAAATAGCTGAACTCAACAATCTATTAAATTCCATCTCCCTCAAAAATTTATAGAGTTTATCTTTATCAATACTTTTTAATTCAAGATCAGTTAGATTTTTATTTACTGGAGCATCACTTTTTAATGTCACTAATTTTTTACTTATTAAAGCCTTATCTTTATTCTCAATAAGTGTTTCTCTTCTTTTGTTTTGCTTAATTTCATGAGCAGATTTTAAAAGTTTTTCAAGGTCTCCATATTTATTAATTAATTCTGCAGCTGTTTTAACACCAATTCCAGGAACTCCTGGTACATTATCACTGCTATCACCAGCTAGAGCCTGGACATCAATTACCTTACTTGCACCTACACCAAATTTATTCTTAATATCTTCCTCTGAAATAAACTTATTTTTCATTGGATCATAAATACGAACGTTTTTTTTATATAATTGCATTAAATCCTTATCTGAGGACACTATTGTTACTTTTGCACCTTCTTTTAAAATCGTTTCAACATACGTTGCAATCAAGTCATCGGCTTCATAATTAATCAATTCCAATGAAGGTAAATTAAAAGCTAATACTGATTTTCTGATATAATCAAATTGAGGAGCTAAATCATCAGGTGCTTCAGCTCTATTAGCTTTGTAATCACTATAAATTTCGTTTCTGAAAGTTTTTCTAGCAGAGTCAAATATAACTGCAAAATGTGTTGGTTTTTGTAAATTTTGATTTGACTTTGAATCCTCTAGAAGTTTAAAAAGCATGCTGCAAAAACCACTCACTGCTCCAGTCGGTAATCCATCACTTTTACGCGTTAATGGTGGTAACGCATAATACGCTCTAAAAATGTAACCTGATCCATCAATTAAATAAAAATGATCTGTTTTTTTAATTTTTCCCATTAGAAATTAATATAGATTATCGACAGAAATAAGAGTATTATTTTTTATGGAACTTATAAAGCAAAATACACAAGCCCAAATAATTAAATCAATACTTGTAATTTTTTTAGGTTCTGTGTTACTTGCTGTCTCAGCAAAAATTAAAATTCCTTTCTATCCAGTTCCAATGACAATGCAAACTTTTGTAGTTATTTTTGTTGGAATAAGCTTTGGATATAAAATAGGTGTTGCGACAATTGGTTTATATTTAATTGAGGGAATTGCAGGTCTTCCTGTGTTTTCAAATTCCCCAGAAAGAGGAATAGGTTTAGCTTATTTTACAGGTCCAACAATGGGCTATCTAATTGGATTTCTTTCAGCCTGTTTTTTAGCTTCTTTTGTAAAATTAAAAGATAATTATTTAATCATTTTCTTAAAACTTATACTTGCAGTATCAACAATCTATATTTTTGGTATTTTGTGGTTAGGGACACTAATCGGATGGGACAAACCTATATTCGATTTAGGTGTTAAGCCTTTTCTATTAGCTGAAATATTTAAGATAGCTTTACTAGTGCTTATTGCTAAGAAAATTTTAAAATTTAGAAAACTTATTTAGGTGATCTTTTAGATAAAATTCTTTGAAGAGTTCTTCGGTGCATTTTTAGTCTTCTTGCTGTCTCTGAAACATTTCTGTTACATAATTCAAAAACTCTGTGTATATGTTCCCACTTTACTCTATCTGCTGACATTGGATTTTCGGGTGGAGCTGCTTTTTTAGCAGGATCAGCTAAAAGAGCTTTTTCAACATCATCTGCATCTGCAGGTTTAGCCAAATAATCAATTGCACCCTCTTTTATTGCTGCAACAGCAGTTGGAATATTTCCATATCCTGTTAACATTATTATTCTACTTTCAGGATTAGAGGTTTGTATTTGTTTTACAACTTCTAAACCATTACCATCACCTAATCTTAAATCAACAACAGCAAAACCTGGTTTTTTTGCTTTGACCGTATCAATACCTTTTTGTACACCCTCAGCTTGAATAACTTCAAAACCCTTTTTTTCCATAGCCCTTGCCAATCTTTCTCTAAATGGATTGTCATCATCAACAATTAATAGTGATTTATTGTTGAAATCAGCTAAGTTTTGTAATGCACCTTCGTTTTTCATGAGTCCAATATGGGAATTTTTTACGTCAATTCAAGAGGTCATTATTTGCTTTACATTCGCTAAGTATTGAATTAATTGCTCGATTTATTAAAGTTTTTTTAAATAAAGAGACTTTTTTTTGTTAAATTTTTTTTGGGGGGCATGAAAAATGCAAAAATTTAAGTCAGTTGTGGAATTAGTTAATCAACTGAGACCAGACAAACCGGTTTATTGTATTAGAAAGAAATCAATTCTTTCAGCCTCCAAATTTTTTCAAAAAAACTTTCCAGGTGAAATTCTATATGCTGTCAAAACTAATCCTCATCCTGAGGTAATCAAAACTTTATTAAAAAGTGGTATTAATCAATTTGATGTTGCCTCAGTGGAAGAAATAAAAGCAGTCAGAAAATTTGATCAAGTATCTAAGTGTTCTTTCATGCACACAATTAAAAGTAGAGAAGATATAAGTGAAGCATACTTCAAATATGGAGTCAAAACATTTGCACTTGATACTAAAGATGAATTGATAAAAATTATTGAGAGCACCAGCAATGCAAAAGATTTAGAATTATTTGTAAGAGTGGCTGTATCAAATGAACATGCTGAAATTGATTTATCAAAAAAATTTGGTGCTATAAATTCGGAGGCGGCAGGACTTTTAAGATTAGTAAAACAACATTCAAAAAAGATTGGATTAAGTTTTCATGTTGGGTCGCAATGTATGCATCCAATTTCATACTCAAAAGGAATTTCCGAAATTGCAAATATAATAAAAAAAACGAAAATTGTTCCTGATTATTTAAATATAGGAGGCGGCTTTCCAACTATCTATCCAGATTTAATTCCACCCTCTTTAGAGAGTTATTTTGATGAAATTAAGAAAGGTTTAGAAAATTTAAAGATTGAAAAATTACCAGAAATCATTTGTGAACCAGGTAGAGCCTTAGTCGCTGAAAGTGGTTCAACTATAGTTCGGGTTAACTTAAGAAAAAAACAGAAACTTTATATAAATGATGGAACTTATGGAACACTTTTTGATGCAGGAACACCGAATATTGTGTTTCCATCTAAAATGATAAAAGATAATTCAAACAAAATTATTTCAAAAAAATTAACTGCATTTGATTTTTATGGACCAACATGCGACAGCATGGATTATATGAAAGGACCTTTCCTTTTACCTAATAATATTAAAGAAAATGATTATATAGAACTTGGTCAATTAGGTTCATACGGCCTGACCTTTAGAACACAGTTTAATGGTTTCTATTCTGATAAAATTTATGAAGTTGAAGATAATGCTATAATGAGCCTCTATAACAAAGACAGCAACAAAGATACTTTAGTTGCTTAATGTCAAAAAATAAAAATCTAGGACATAATAGTAAAAAAGACTTTCTTAAAAATCCAGTTGAACATATAGATATTACATCTTTTGACTCTAGAAAAATTATTTCATCAATGGAGAAAATGTCATTTGTCTCTAGAGAAACTGCAAACGCAGCAAATATCTATAATGAAATGTTAAAAGATAAAGATTGTACAATTTTTCTAACTTTAGCTGGTTCGACCTCAGCAGCTGGTTGTATGAATATTTACAAAGATTTAGTCAAATACAATATGGTAGATGCAATCGTTGCAACTGGTGCTTCGATAATTGATATGGATTTTTTTGAGGCATTAGGATTTAAGCACTATCAAGGCTCTCAATTTCAAGATGATACCGAACTTAGAAAAAATTATATTGATAGAATATACGATACGTATATTGATGAAGATGAATTACAAATTTGTGATAAGAAAATTTGTGAAATAGCTGATAACTTGGAGCCTAGAAGCTATACCTCTAGAGAATTTATTCACGAAATGGGAAAATATCTTAAAAAAAACTCAGTAAAGAAAGGCTCTTTAATTGAAACTGCCTATGATTACAATGTGCCAATATTCTGTCCTGCTTTTACAGACTCTAGCGCTGGTTTTGGTTTAGTAATTCATCAAGAAAAGAACCCGAAATCTCATATTACAATAGACTCTATAAGAGAATTTCGAGAATTAACTG
Organism: uncultured Pelagibacteraceae bacterium; assembly: GCA_902597675.1. Classification (GTDB taxonomy): domain Bacteria; phylum Pseudomonadota; class Alphaproteobacteria; order Pelagibacterales; family Pelagibacteraceae; genus Pelagibacter. The sequence goes on from CACJYR010000011.1 coordinate 29,102, forward strand.
AAATAAAAATTAAATCAAAAGGTTCTGGATTATTTATGATAGGTGGCGGAGTGCCAAAAAATTTTATTCAGGACACAGTCATATGTGCTGAACTTTTAGGTAAAGATGTTGAAATGCATAAATATGCTGTGCAAATTACTGTAGCAGACTCAAGAGATGGTGCGTGTAGCAGTTCAACTTTAAAAGAGGCAAGTTCATGGGGTAAAGTTGATGTCACGAAAGAACAAATGGTTTTTGCTGAGGCAACAAGTGTATTACCTTTAATTGCAAGTGATGCATATCATAAAGGTGAATGGAAAAATAGAGATAGAAAAAACTTTACAAAAATTTTTGGATAAAACATTGCAATATCTTTCAAATAAAAAAGGGTTTCTTGGAATAGATAATAAATTCAATTTTAAAGAAAAAGTTGTAATTGTTCCTTTTGGTCTGGAAAAAACTGTGAGTTATGGTGGTGGGACTAAAAATGGCCCAAAAGAGATAATTAAAGCTTCACATCAAGTTGAATTATATGATGAGGAATTAAATTGTGAACCTTACAAAAAAATAGGAATTAAAACTTTAAAGCCTTTTAAGATTGATAAAAATATTAAAAAAGCTTTAAAAAAGATAGCTAGCATAAATAAAGAAATTCTTAATAATAAACTTTTTCCAATGACTTTTGGTGGTGAACATTCAATCACACCAGGATGTATTGTTCCGTTTGTTAAAAAACATAAAAATATCTGCCTCTTACATTTTGATGCTCATGCAGATTTAAGAGAAAGTTATAATGGTGAAAAATTTTCACATGCATCTGCTATTAGAAGATGTTTAGATTATAAAAACGTTTCAATAATCTCATTTGGAATTAGAAATATTTCTAAAGAGGAAATACCTTTTTTAAAAAAAAATAAATCTAGAATTAGTATTTTTTGGGCAAAAGATAAGGCAAAATGGAATTTGAAAAAATTTAAAAAACTAATTAAAAATAAGACTGTTTATCTAACTTTCGATGTAGATGGATTAGACTCGAGTATCATGCCTGCAACTGGAACACCTGAACCTGGCGGTTTATTATGGGATGAAGTTTTAGATATAATTAAGATTGCAGCCAAAAACTCAAACATCGTTGGCGCAGATATAAATGAGCTCGCACCGATCAAAGGATTTAATTCCTACAATTTTCTAGTAGCAAAGTTGGCTTATAAAATATTATCTTATAAATATTTATATAAAATCTAAACTGGTTTAAGCGTTTTCAGCAGTAGTCTGAAAGGGATTAACATCATTAAAGCAACAAAAATTTTTACACTTAAATCTCCTAAAGATAATGTGATCCAAGGAATGCCTGTTCCATAAAAAGATATTGAAAAAAATATAAACGTATCAATTGTTGAACCTATCAAAGATGACGTTAAAGGTGCAACAAACCATTCTTTTTTTCTCAATTTATCAAAAATTTGAACATCTAAGAGTTGGGCAACTAAAAAGGCAGTACCCGATCCAATTGCAATTCTTATAGATATCAAGTCTGTAAAGTTTGTTGAGAATAAAAGCGTAAAGCTAATACCTATAGCAAAACCAATATAAACAATTTTTCTTGCAATTATCTTACCAAAAGATCTGTTGGCTAAATCCGTGATCAAGAAAGCAATTGGATAGCTAAAAGCTCCATAAGTTAATATTTCTTCTAAACCATAATGTTTTATAGGGAACTGAACTAAATAATTTGATGCTAAAACAACTGCTCCCATTAAAAATGAGAGTATAAAAAAAATTTTATTCATTAAGCTGTCTTAGATTGAATTGATTTTTTTTGAAATGGAGACTTAATTAATAAACTTTTCTTCATCTTCTTTAATCTTGGAGATAAATTTTTATTTTTTACAGTCTTTAAAAACTCGTCAAAACTTCCTTTTTTATCTACAGATCTTACACCAGCATTACTTACAGTGAGTTTCATGCTTCTCTTTAAAAGTTCACTGGTAAATTTTACTTTTTTTAAATTAGGTAAAAATCTTCTCTTTGTCTTATTATTAGCATGACTAACATTATGACCTTTAAGAGGAATTTTGCCGGTAAGTTCACATTTTTTTGACATAATATTTTCGACTATATAAGGTGAGTTTATGATTGCGTCAAGTTTATAAAATTTAAGAAGTTGTTTTTTTTCCTATGATTTCACTATAATGTTTAACTCCATCTCTTATCAATAATTCCTTAAGCTCTTTTTTTATAAGGTTTACAATATTTGGTCCTCTGTATACCATACCTGTATAAAGTTGAACATAACTCGCTCCAGCTAAAAACTTATTGTATGCACTTATTCCAGAGTCCACTCCACCAACTCCAATAATTTTAATTTTATTACCAAGAGTTTTATAAAATTTATTAATCAGTATCGTAGATTTTTCCTCTATTGGTTTACCTGATAAACCTCCTTTTTGATGCTTTTGAATGTCACTTAATTTATCTCGAGTAGAGTCAGAGGTGTTTGATAAAATGACTGCTTTTATATTATTGCTTAAAAGAACATCAGAAATTTTGGGTATTTCCTGGTCTTTAATATCTGGTGAGACTTTTACTACAATTGGAATTTTTGAATTTAGTTTTGTTTTTTCACTATTGATTATATTTAATAAACTATTCAATTTTTCCTGATCATGAAAATTTCTGAGCTCTTCAGTGTTGGGAGATGAAATATTAATCGTAATATAGTCTGCAAATTCATGGAAGGTTTTTAAACATTCAACATAATCCTTCAATCTATCATTTGTATCTTTATTAGGACCTATGTTAATTCCAAGTAAACCAATTTGTTTATTACTTGAGATCCTATCAACAATGTTTTTTGCACCTAAATTATTAAAGCCCAATCTATTAATTAATGCCTCATCTTCAACTAATCTAAAAACTCTTGGCTTGGGGTTACCATATTGTTTTAGAGGTGTAACTGTGCCTACCTCCACAAAACCAAATCCCAATTTAAATAAAGAATTATAAACCTCAGCATTTTTGTCAAATCCTGCTGCCATTCCAATTGGATTTTCTATTTCTTTTTCAAATAATTTAGTCTTGAATAAATGGCTATTTTTATTTTTATCCAAAACATTTGGCACAAAATTAAATTTTAATGACTTAATTGCCAAACCATGGGCTGTCTCTGGATCAAGTTTAAAAATTAAAGATCTTAAATTTGAAAACATTATTTAATTTTATTTATTATAAGATCTTTAGTTTCTTTAACACCAAAAAAACTTATAAAAAAACCCATTCGTGGGCCGTTTTCGACTCCAAATACAACTTCATAAATTAATTTAAACCAGTCTCTCAAATTTTCTGAATACCCATTTTCTTTTCCTGTTGAATAAATTAAAGTTTGAATTTCCTCAGGAGACATCTTGTCATTGCATTTATCTAAGGTTGATATTAAAGCCTCTAGTGCTTTTTTTTCTATTTGATCAGGTATTTTATATTTTTTTTTGGCTTTTATTACATCATTAAAATATTTAATAGCATAACCAACTAGATTATCAAAAATGGGGTGATCTTTTTCAGAAATATTTTCCTTATATTTTTTTACAAACTTCCATAATAATTCTTTGTTTTCGGCATTACTTGTTTCTACAAGATTTAATAACATAGAAAATGACATAATCATTTTTTCTTTTGGAACACTACCATTATGAACATGCCATACTGGATTCATCAGTAACTGAAGCTCATCTTGGGTTTTGGCCTTTTCAATAAATTCTAAATATTCATCGACCGCTTTTGGAACTATCTCATTATAAAGTTTTTTAGCTCTTTTCGGATTTTGATACATATATAATGATAAACTTTCTGGTGAGGCGTACTCCAACCATTGCTCGATTGTTAATCCATTCCCTTTTGATTTAGAAATCTTTTCCCCTTTCTCATCCAAAAAGAGTTCATAAGCAAAACCAGATGGGTTTTTTTTTCCAATAAGTTTAATAATTTTAGTGGATAATATTGCACTTTCTATCAGATCTTTTCCGTACATTTCAAAGTCAACATCTAACGCATACCATCTCATGGCCCAATCTACTTTCCACTGAAGTTTACAATGACCATCTAATATACTTGATTCTAAATCTTGACCTTTATTATCAAACACAATTTTAGACTTAGAATTATCAATTTCTTTAACTGGAATTTCCAAAACATGTCCTGTTTCTGGACAAATAGGAAGAAATGGACAATAAGTTTTTTGACGTTCTTTTCCTAAAGTAGGCATAATGATATTCATTATTCCATCATAATTATCTAAAATAATTTGAAGTGTTGGATTAAAAAAACCTGATTTATACAATTGAGTAGAGCTTTTGAAATTATATTTAAAATTAAAACTATTTAAAAACTTTTTTAATTTCTCATTATTATGTTCACCAAAACTATTATATTTTTCAAAGGGATCTGGTACGTTTGTCAAAGGTTTATGAAGGTTTTTTTCTAACAATTCTTTATTGGGTACATTGTCTGGTACTTTTCTAAGACCATCCATGTCATCAGAAAAAGTGATAATTTCTGTTGGAAGATCAGTTAATTGTTTTAACGCATTAACCATCATAGAAGTTCTAGCAACTTCTCCAAATGTCCCTATGTGAGGAAGTCCACTTGGGCCATATCCAGTCTGTAGTGTAATTTTACCTTTTTTTTCTAAAAAAGATTTTCTTTCCCTAAGCATTTTTTTTGCTTCAACGATTGGCCAAGAGCTTGTTTTTTCTAAGTTTTCTTTTTTTATCATGAATAATTCAACAAAATCTTTAATTAGCGAACTACTTAATTCTTATAGAGTTGAAATTTATTTACCATAAAATAATGTTCTTTCAAAATGTCTAATTATAAAACAGTTTTTTTCACTCTTGGAATTCTTCAAATAATTCTCGGTATTTTTATGCTTGTTCCAATAATTGTACAATTTATTTATGGTCAAATAGACTCTTCTTTTTTTGGTGCAGCAATTGTTACAATCATTTTTGGAACCTTATTTTTTCTCTCCAATTTAGATCATGAAAAAAAACTTAATTTACAACAAGCATTCCTTCTAACTGCATTAGCATGGTTAAGTATTGCTATATTTGGTTCATTACCCTTTATATTCTCTAATTTGGAATTTTCAGTCACAAATGCCTTTTTTGAAAGTATGTCAGGTATTACAACAACTGGTTCTACAATCATATCAAATTTAGAGAATATGCCTAAAGGGATATTATTTTGGAGAGCAATACTTCAATGGTTGGGAGGTATTGGTGTCATAGTGATGGCGATTACATTAATGCCCATAATGAATGTTGGGGGAATGCAATTATTCAAAATTTCAAACAATGATTCATCTGAAAAAATTCTTCCAAAGTCTAAAGAGGTTGCTCTAAGATTGATTTATATTTACTCTGGATTAACAGCGCTATGTGCAATCACTTACAATATTTTTGGAATGAATATTTTTGATAGTATTACACATTCGATGACAACTATAGCAACTGGTGGATTCTCTAATTATAATCAATCCATTGGTTTTTTTAATAGCTTAGCGATAGAAACTACGGCTATGATATTTATTATTTTAGGAAGTGTTCCATTTATCGTGTACATTAAATTTTTGAATGGCAATAGGTCTATTTTTACATCAGATTCTCAAATCAAAACTTTTATTAAGATAATATTTATATCGATTTTTATTTTATCAATTTATCTTACTTTAAACAATTCAAGTTCATTTGATTTAAGATCAATTTTCTTTAACGTTATTTCTATTCTAACCGGAACTGGTTATGTCAATGCTCAATTTGACAATTGGGGTAGCTTTCCTCTAGTATTATTTTTAGCTTTGATGTTCATAGGTGGCTGTGCTGGTTCAACAACATGTGGTATAAAAATATTTCGTTTTCAAATTCTTTATTCATTTGTAATTAATCAACTAAAAAAAATTATTTACCCTAAAGGTGTTTTTGTGTTGAAATACGATAAAAATCCAATTGATGATAAATTCATAGCATCGATCATTTCTTTTATTTACATGTACTTAATAATATTTTTTTTATTGTCTGCGTTATTATCTTTAAATGGACTTGATTTTATAACCGCAATTTCAGGTGCTGCGACCTCTATTTCAAATGTGGGTCCAGGTTTAGGATCAATAATTGGACCTAATGGTAATTTCTCCTCATTACCAGATTTTTCCAAATGGATTTTAACAATCGGCATGATCTTAGGCAGACTGGAGTTATTTGCTATATTAGTCTTATTTTTACCTTCATTCTGGAGGAATTAAAAAATGATAGAAATTAAAAAACAATCCCTTTCAGAAACATTTTCAGTTTATTTCGATAAAAGAATGTTAAAAATATTATTGCTTGGTGCTATCTCTGGTTTTCCTTGGGTATTAATAGGTAGTAGTTTAAGTTTATGGTTAAAGGAAGATGGATTAAGCAGATCTACAGTCGGTTGGGCTGGTCTTATATTTGCAGTTTATGCATTTAATTATTTATGGGCTCCTTTAATCGATCGTATTCAAATACCATACCTAACAAAAAAAATTGGACATCGAAGAGGATGGATTGTCCTAATGCAGATATTAATCTTAATCTCCTTATTTTTGTGGAGTGTAATTGATCCTTCAGAAAATTTAGCCCTTGTAATATCAGTAGGTTTACTCATTGCAATTGCCTCAGCAACACAAGATATTACTGTGGATGCTTTAAGGATTGAGCAAATTAGCGAAAACGAGGGTAAATCAATGGCTGCGGGCGCAGCAATGGCTGTCGTTGGGTGGTGGAGCGGATATAAATTAGGCGGAGTTTTGTCATTGTTTTCCGCAGATTTTTTAGAAAATTTAGGTTTTCAAAATTATTGGCAACTAACTTTTTTAATCTTAGGAATTTTAATAATTCTAATGAATATTGGATTGATGTTTGTCAATGAAACTGACTCGATTGAAAGACAAATTAATCAGAAAGAAAATGATCAATTAATTGCTGGTAAATTCCAAAATTCAAATTTTCTTACTAAAACTATAACTTGGATCAGTGGAACAATCAGTGGACCTATAATAAGTTTTTTTAAAAAAAATGGCTTTCAAATAGCTTTGGGGATCCTAGGGTTTGTTTTTTTATTCAAAGTTGGAGAGGCTTTTTTAGGGCGTATGTCTATTATCTTTTATAAAGAAATTGGTTTTAGTAAATCAGATATTGCTATTTACTCAAAAACTTTAGGATGGATAACAACTGTCATCTTCACTCTGCTAGGTGGGCTATTTGTAATAAGATCTGGTGTTTTAAAAGCAATGTTTTTAGCAGGAATTTTAATGGCGAGCACAAATCTATTGTTCAGTCTTTTAGCGTGGAGTGGTAAATCTGAAATATTATTTGCAATTGCTGTAATCTTTGACGACATTGCAGCAGCTTTTGCCACTGTTGCATTTGTTGCATTCATATCATTACTAGTTGATAGAACTTACACAGCAACTCAATATGCTCTATTAGCCTCAATAGGTACTGCTGGAAGAACCACATTAGCATCATCATCGGGCGCTCTAGTTGATTGGCTTAATGGAGACTGGGGGGTATTTTTTATCTTAACTGCTATAATGGTAATACCATCTTTAATTATATTATGGATAATAAGAAATAAATTAAAGATTAATGAAAAATAATTTTTTTTATAATTTTTCACTCGGAAATATAAATGCAAAACCTTCTAATAACTCTGAAACTTTATCGCAAATCTTGTATGGTGAAAAATTTAAGGTATTAAAAAATCAAAAAAACTGGGTTAAGATTAAAACTAATTTTGACAATTATATTGGTTATATTAAAAAAAATTATTTTTATAAAAATTTTAAGCCGACTTTTAAGATAAAAAAAACAAAATCTAGAATATTTATTAAAAAGAAAAATAAGTTTTTACCAACAAAAAATTATCTTTTCTTTGCATCTAGCATATCGGTTTTAAACAAAAATAAAAGGCTAATTGAGTTTAAAAAGAACAGATGGATAAAAAAAAGTGATATTGTCAAAATTGATCATCTTGAAAAAGATTATTTAAAAATAATGAAATTATTTAAAGGTAGTAAATATCTATGGGGTGGAAAAACATCTGATGGTATTGATTGCTCTGCTTTGATCCAAATTTACTTTTATTATAACAGAATATTTTTTCCAAGAGATACAAAAGATCAGATAAAGATTTGTAAAAGAAAAAAAGGTAAAAATTTAAGTAAAGGAGATATAATATTTTGGAAAGGACATGTCGGTATATGTTTAAGTAAGTCTAAATTTATTCATGCTTATGGACCAAAAAAGAAGGTGGTAGTAATGCCAACTAAACAAACAATTGAATTAATTGATAAAACTGCAAATCTAAAAGTTAAAAAAGTAAGTAATATTGGTAATTATTAATCTCTACCAAAGTCAGGTTTATTTACATCCTGTTTTAATTTGATTATTTTAGACCTAACTTTTTTTGTTTGAATTAATTTTTTAAGAATTGATTTATTATTTTTTGAATTAATGTCTGTCTTAAAAGATCTTAAATTTTTGATAAATATATCAATTGCTCTTGAAACATTTTTTCTATTATCAAAAAAAATGTCTCTCCACATAATTTCATTTGATGCAGCGATTCTTGAAAAATCTCTTAATCCACCTGCACTATATTTAATTAAGTCATATTTTTGCTTTTTCTCAAAATCTTGAGCTGATTTAACCAAATTGTAAGCTATTAAATGTGGTAAATGGCTTGTAATTGAAAATATTTTATCGTGTCTTTCCGCATTCATGATTACAGTTTTTGAACCCATTTTTTTCCAAAAAGATTTTAAAAATTTTAAATGTTTCATATTTACTTTCTTATTTTTAATCAGTACACACCACTTATTTTCAAACAGATTTTCCTTACCATGCTCAGGCCCACTTACTTCTGATCCAGCTATAGGATGACTTTGAATCCAGGATATTTTTTTTTTTAAATTTCTTTTAATTATTTCTGAAGATTCTATTTTTGACGAACCAACATCAGTAATAATTTGTTTTGAATTAAAATTATTATTTAATCTTAATATCATCTTTTTGTATTCACTCATTGGCGTACAAAAAATGATTAGATTTGATTTTGCAACTACCTCTTGTAGTTTATTTACAAAAATTCCTGGCAACTTCAGTCTTTTGATCTTTGATATATTTTTTTTAGATTTTTCAAAAATGAAAATTTTTTTTGCTAATTTTTTTTTTGCAATTCTTTTTACTAACGAAGATCCTAACAAACCACAGCCGATGATGAGCACATTTTTCATTAATTAAACATTCCTTTTACTGCTCGCATAAATTTTAAATTATCTGTTTTTGATCCAATGGTTAATCGTAACATATTTTTTATATTGTATCCATTTTCCGTTGATCTTAAGATAATTCCTTTCATCTTTAATTTTTCATAAAAATATTTCGCTTTAAATTTACATTTCTCAAAATTTAATAATAAAAAATTGGCCGATATATTATTTGAATTAATTCCATATTGGTTAAGAAAATTTTTCAATTTTTTTGCATAAATAATATTGTGTTTAACTGAACGAGTTATAAACTTAGTATCTTTAAGAGACTCAATGGCAGCTTTTTGTGCTACCTCATTAACATTAAAAGGTGGCTTAATAACATTCAGTGCTTTAATAATTTTTTTTGAACCATATCCCCACCCTACTCTTAGAGAGGATAAACCATATATTTTAGAAAATGTTCTTAAAATAAAGACATTTTGTTTATTTTTAAATAATTTTAATCCACTTTTATAATCATTATTTCTCATATATTCTGCATATGCATCATCCACTACTAGCAGAATATTTTTTCTCAATTTTTTTCTAAGTTCTAAAAGCTCAGAACTTGTTAGGTATGTTCCGGTTGGATTATTAGGATTTGCTAAAAAAACAATTTTTGTTTTTTTTGAAACATTTTTAATAATTTCTGGAATTGATACTTTGAAATTATTTTCTTTAACAAAAATAACTTTTGCACCAACTATTTTAGCATATATCCTGTACATTAAAAAACTATACTGAGGAAGAATAACTTCATCCTTAGGATTCAAAAATAATTGACATAGCATTTGAATAACCTCATCAGATCCAGCGCCACAAATAATTCTATCTTCATTGCATTTAAACTTTTTAGATATTTGTCTTCTTAAGGCATTAGACTTGCCATCTGGGTACCTAAAAAAACTTAAATTTTTATTAGACAAAATCTTTTTAGCCTTTGAGCTGACACCTAAGGCTGACTCATTTGCAGATAGCTTTATAACTTGATGAAATCTCTTAAGACTGGATTTACCAGGTTCATAGGTTTCAATATTTAATTTCTTAAATCTCATGGTAGCCAACTTTTATAAATTTTATGCTCTTTATAAATAAAAAAACATTTTTTTATATAGTTTAAGTGTAATTATTTTTAAAAATTGACATACTAAATAACTTCTAGTACAAAATTTATGCGCTGATTTACCTGAATTGCGAGCGCTTTAAAAAAACCGCTAAAAAAGTTTTTTTTCTCACAATTCAACTTTCAGCTTTTATTATGAATATAAAACAAAATATAAAAACGTTGATTGTTGAAAAACCACTCAAATTAGATTGTGGTCAGACTATTAATAATTTTCCTTTAGCGTATGAAACTTATGGCTCACTCAATAATGAAAAAGATAACGCAATTTTAGTATTTCATGCTTTAACAGGTGATCAATTTGTAACAGGTATAAATCCAGTGACCAAAAAGGATGGTTGGTGGTCTTATGCGGTAGGCTCTGGCAAGTCGATAGATACAGATAAGTATTTTGTAATCTGTGCAAATGTAATAGGTGGGTGTATGGGATCTTTTGGGCCTAGCCATGAAAATCCCAAGACAAAAAAAATTTACGGGACAGATTTTCCAGTCATCACAATTAATGACATGGTGAATGCACAAATTAATTTGTTGGATTTTTTTGGAATAAAAAAACTTTTTTCAGTTGTAGGTGGTTCAATGGGTGGAATGCAAGTGCTACAATTTATTAGTAATTATCCTGATAAAGCTAAAACAGCAATACCAATTGCTTGTACTTCAAGCCATTCTGCGCAAAATATTGCTTTTAATGAACTTGGCAGACAAGCCATCGCGGCAGATCATAATTGGTCTGATGGAGATTATAATTCAAAAAATATTGTACCTGATAAAGGATTAGCTGTAGCCAGAATGGCTGCGCATATTACTTATCTCTCAAAAAAAGGGCTTCAAGAAAAATTTGGTAGAAAACTTCAAGAAAGAGATGATTTAAAATTTGGTTTTGATGCTGACTTTCAAATTGAAAGTTATCTTAGATACCAAGGTTCGGTATTTGTAGATCGGTTCGATGCGAATAGCTATTTGTATATTACTAGAGCAATGGATTATTTTGATTTAGTAAAACAATTTAATGGAAATTTATCTGATGCTTTTAAAAATACAAAAGCGAAATTTTTTATAATATCTTTTACCTCAGATTGGCTTTATCCAACACAGGAAAATAAAGACATTGTAATTGCCTTAAACGCAGTTGGTGCAAATGTAGGTTTTGTTGAAATTGAGTCTGATAAAGGCCACGATTCTTTTTTGCTTAATGTTCCTGATTTCTTAAAAGCTCTAAAAAATTTTTTAGATAAATCTTATGCAGAAAAAATTCATGAAACCAGAATATAAAATTATTTCAGATTTGATTGAGAAAGATGCAAAAGTTCTTGATGTAGGATGTGATGATGGAACTTTAATGGAATTTTTAAAGACAAATAAAAACGCTAATATCAGAGGAATTGAGATTTCAAAAGAAAAAGTGCAAATTTGTATTGCTAAAGGGCTGACTGTTATTGAGGGGAATGCAGAATTTGATTTAAAGCAATTTCCAAATAACTCTTTTGAGTATGTTGTTCTTGGACAAACTTTACAAGCTTTTATAAATCCTGAGACTGTAATTAGAGAGCTTTTACGAGTTGGTAACAAAGCTATAGTAACTATTCCAAATTTTGGGCATTGGAAAGTAAGATTAAATTTATTATTTAAAGGAACAATGCCAATTACAAACTCTTTACCTCATGATTGGTATAACACACCAAACATTCATATGTGCACGATAAAAGATTTTGTCAGATTTTCTAAGATTATTAACTTTAAAATTTTTAAATCTTTAGCGTTAATTAATGAAAATGTTTCTGATATTAACAACTCAAATCTTATTTTTAAAAATTTATTTGGAGAACTTGGTATATTTTTAATAGAAAAATAAATGAAAATTGAAATTATTAAATGTCTACAGGATAATTATAGCTACTTAATTATTGATGAAGAAAATCAAACTGCTTGTGTTATTGACCCTAGCGAGTCTGCACCAATAATTAATTATCTTGATAACTCAAAAATAAATTTAAAATTCATACTTAATACACATCATCATTACGATCATGTGGGTGGAAATATTGAATTAAAAAAAAAATATAATTCTAAGGTGGTTGGATTTATTGGAGATAAAAATCGTATACCTGAGATTGATATATCTCTAGAGGATAACCAAAAATGGAAACAAGACAATTTTGAGGCAAAAATTTATCATGTTCCAGGTCATACATCTGGCCATATCGCTTTTCATTTTTTTAAAGAAAAAAAA